>JBJESA010000272.1:0-7380 GCA_051882535.1 Oscillospiraceae bacterium | reverse complement strand
ATTTTTACGCCGTTTTCTGTGTTCTTTATCTGGCTGAAAAATCTGGCGGCAAAACTTTTTCGCAGCAAGGAATCGGTGAGCGTTACCGAGGAAGAGCTGATGGCAATTATCGACGAAATCGAGGACGAAGGCGTTCTTGAACAGCAGGAAAGTAATCTTGTGCGTTCGGCACTGCAGTTTGACGAAATTACCGTTGACGAGATTATCACGCCAAGAGTGCGTATCGTTGCGGTGGAAGTGTCGGAGAATGCAGACAAGATTTTTCAGATGTTTATGGGCGAACAGTATTCCAGAATGCCCGTTTACGAAAAGACTCTGGATAATATTGTAGGCGTTATCAACCAGAAGGACTTTTTCAAGGCGTATGACGAGCGTGGCGATGAACTCACCGTCCGCGAGCTTATTCAGGAAACAATCTACTTCCCGTGTATGCTGAAAATATCCGAGGTTCTGCGTACCATGCAGAAGAAAAAGTGCCACATGGCAGTGGTTCTCGACCAGCACGGCGGCACGCTTGGTATTGTCACCATGGAGGATTTGCTGGAGGAATTGGTAGGAGAAATCTGGGACGAGAGCGACGAGGTGAAAAGTCCGATTACCGTACTCTCCGACAAGGTTTTCTCGGTGTATGGCGAAGTGTCGCTCAATTCATTCAGAAGATTTTTGGCGGGGCGGGATTTGAATACCGAAATCGAGAGCGAGGCACATACTGTTGCGGGCTGGACGCTGGAGCTTTTCGGCAGTATCCCGCAGGAGGGTGATGTTGCCGAAACGGACGACTTCAGGGTGACAATTGTCGAAATCGACGAATTACGAGTAAACAAGGTGAAAATCGAACTCAAGGATAAACCTCAAGAGGAAGATTGATGAGAAGTTTTTATGTTGTCCTGATTGCTATTTCGGGGTTGTATCTGTTTGCACAGCTGATGGCGTGGATATTCTTTAATAAGGTGTTTTTTCCGGACGCGGGGGAGCTGTTTGCGGAGAAGAAGGACAAAAACCTTTGGCAGACGGTGTTCCCAAAAGATATGCTGCGGCTGGTGGTTGTGCTGTTTGTTGGTGCGTTTGTCGGACTTCTGCTGGATTATGCGGGAGTTGTGGGGTGGCTTACGCTTCCGATAGGTGCAATTGCGGGAATTGTGGTGAATTTCCTTGTAAACACCCTGTTTTCTCCGATTTACTTCAAACTGCACAAGAGTGGTGAGCCGACCGAAGCGGAACTGGATGGTATGACCGGCAGGGTAGTGGAGGATATCGACCCTGATTATTATGGTGTGATAGAGGTCTGGCACGGCAGAAAGAGCTATCTTATCCGTGTGGTTTCTGCGAATAATCGTTATATCCGCAAGGGAGAACGCGTTGTGGTGCTTTATTCTGAAAACGGGTGCTGCTTCGTGGAAAGCGAGGAACATCTGTGCGATGTCCTTTTTGAGGACGGCGTGGATTACGAGAAACTTTTTTCGGACGATGAGAACAATGACAGCGTTGAACAGAAATCAACCGAATGAGCGGCACTGTAAAGCCAATTATCGGACATTTAGGAAAAAAGTAAAAAAATTATAAAAACCCCTTGACAAGCCTTGATAAATGTGATATAATGAATATACCTCGGAATGGGGTATATTTTTTTGTGTGTTTTTTCACATAAGATACCCTCGTTCTTAGTCGCAATTCCGCGCCGAGGGAGGCAATAATGCTCGTCAAAACTCGAACGGGCAGGAAAATAGGAGGTGCCGAAGCATGAGAGTTAAAATTACATTGGCGTGTTCTGAGTGCAAGCAGAGAAACTACAACACCATGAAGAACAAGAAAAACGACCCTGACAGACTTGAAATGAACAAGTACTGCAGATTCTGCAAGAAAAAGACTCTTCACAAGGAAACTAAGTAACAGGGAGGATTTGAGATGGCAAAGGAACTTGAAACTCAAAAAGACTCCCTTACCGAGTCCGACAAGAAGTCTGAAGCGTCCGTAAAGGCGAAGGACAAGAAAGACAAAAAGGACAGCAAGGACAAGGGCACGAAGGCAAAGAAGAGAGGTCCTATTAAGTATTTAAAGGACGCTCGTGCTGAGTTCAAAAAGGTCGTGTGGCCTACACCGAAAGAAACGACGCATAATACGGTTGTCGTTCTTTTGATGTGCGGATTCGCTGCACTGTTCGTTTTTGGAATGGACTCACTGTTCGGTTTGCTTAACGGATTGCTGTTCAAGTAAGTTACGGAGGAAAATATGGCTGACTCAGAAGCAAAGTGGTATATTCTGCACACCTATGCCGGATACGAGAATAAGGTGAAGGCAGATATTGAGAAACTTGTGCAGAACAGAAACCTTAAACATCTGATTGAATGTGCCGAGGTTCCGACTGTGACCAGAACGGTTGAGAAGGAAAATGGCAAGATGGTTGAGGTTGAGGATAAGCTGTATCCCGGCTATGTTTTCGTTAAGATGGTCGAAACGAATGAAAGCTGGTACATCTGCCGTAACACCAGAGGCGTTACCGGTTTTGTTGGACCGGAAGGAAAGCCTACTCCGCTCAGCGAGAGCGAAGTGAAAAATCTTGAGCAGGGGAGAACAGAAGTGGCTGTCAGCCTCGAAGTCGGTGACAGAGTCACCATCAAGCAAGGCGTGCTTGAGGGCTTTGAGGGAGAAGTTACTGAAATTGACACAGAAGGACAGACGGCGATTGTCAACGTAAACAATATGTTTGGCGAAATTACACCGACCAGAATTGAGCTTTCTGCGGTCAAAAAAATTAACATTTGAAGTTTTTAATGGAGGTTGTTTACCATGGCACAGAAGGTTGTAGGTTTTATTAAACTGCAAATCCCGGCTGGCAAGGCTACGCCGGCTCCGCCTGTTGGACCGGCACTCGGTCAGCACGGCGTTAACATTATGGCATTCACAAAGGAATTCAATGAGCGTACCAAGGATAAGGCAGGACTCATTATCCCTGTAGTTATCACTGTATACGCAGATAGAAGTTTCACGTTCATCACTAAGACTCCGCCCGCAGCGGTTCTTATCAAGAAGGCGTGCAAGATTGAGAGCGGTTCGGGTGTTCCGAACAAGACCAAGGTTGCAAAGATCACCAAGGCACAGCTTAAAGAAATCGCTGAAACCAAGATGGCAGACCTGAACGCAGCTAGCATCGATACGGCTATCTCCATGATCGCAGGTACTTGCCGTTCCATGGGTGTTGAGGTTGTTGACTGATTTTATTGCGTGGGAGGATTATTCCGCTAGATAAGCTTACGCTTATCAGACCACCAAATAGGAGGAAATTTTAATGAAACACGGTAAGAAATATAATGAGAGTGCAAAGCTCGTTGATTCCACCAAGATTTACGAGTCTGCTGAGGCACTCGACTTGGTTTGCAAGACTGCAAAGGCAAAGTTTGACGAAACTGTTGAGCTTCATGTAAGACTGGGCGTTGACTCCCGTCACGCTGATCAGCAGGTTCGTGGTGCGGTTGTACTGCCCAACGGTACAGGTAAGACCGTCAGAACTCTCGTATTCTGCAAGCCTGAGAAGGAAGCAGATGCAAAGGCAGCCGGTGCAGATTACATCGCTGATAATGATACCATCACCAAGATTCAGGGTGGTTGGATGGAT
Source organism: Oscillospiraceae bacterium (assembly GCA_051882535.1). GTDB lineage: Bacteria > Bacillota > Clostridia > Oscillospirales > Ruminococcaceae > CAG-115. Next base: position 3,767 of record JBJESA010000272.1, on the reverse strand, counting down.
TTCGAGGTTGTTATCGCAACTCCCGATATGATGGGTGTCGTAGGACGTCTTGGTAAGGTTCTCGGTCCGAGAGGACTTATGCCTAACCCCAAGGCAGGTACTGTAACTCCTGATGTTGCTAAGGCTGTTCAGGAAGCAAAGGCAGGTAAGATTGAGTACCGTCTTGATAAGGCAAACATCATTCACTGCCCTATCGGTAAGGCTTCTTTCGGTGTTGAGAAGCTCGAAGAGAACTTCAACGCACTTATGGACGCTGTAGCTAAGGCTAAGCCTGCTGCTGCAAAGGGTCAGTATATCAAGAGCTGCACCGTTTCCAGCACAATGGGTCCCGGCGTAAAGGTAAATACTGTACGTTTCGGTGTTTAATAACAATGAGAGGGAGCTGCAAGTCAGCTCCCTTTTTTGTGTGAATATAAGTTCTTTTTTGAAAAAATTTAAAAAACCCCTTGATTTTGCCGATAAAGTGTGGTATAATAACAATAGGATTTGGCAGACCGGGGTAAAGCTCCGGTCTTGTTTGTTATATTGAAATGGGAGAAATGGGGTGATGCGATGGCATTGGTAAAGGGATTGAGCTCGATTGAGGCAAAGGCAGAAAAGGCAGTTCGCAGCTTTGTGGAAGAACACGGCTTCTCGCTTTGGGATGTGGTGTTCGTCAAGGAGGGTGCGTGCTGGTATCTTAGAATCCTGATTGATAAGCCAAACGGTGTATCAATTGATGACTGTGCTTCTATCGATAGCGAGATTAATGCGATTATCGACCGGCAGGATTTTATCGACAAGGTGGATTTCTTGGAGATTGGCTCTGCAGGGTTGGAACGTACGGTTCGCAGAGTGGAGCAGTTGGAGGCTTCAATCGGAAAGAAAATTCTGATGAAGACATACAAGCTTTGCGAGGGTTTGCCCGAAAAGCATATTAAATGTGTACTCGATGGATTCGACGGCGAGAAGTTAAGCGTCAGCGGTGATTTTGGAAAGGCTGATGTACTCTTGTCGGAGGTTTCTACGATAAATTATGATGACTTTGATGATTTTGAATCTATTATGGAGGGATAACTAAAAAAATGGCTAAGAGAAAGACTAAGGGAGAAGATTACGGCACCATTTATGAGAATCTTGCGGCACTTGCTGCCGAAAAGGGCATTGACAGTGAGATTCTCGCAGAGAAAATCAAGTATGCGATTGAAAAGAGCTTGAAATCCAATCTTCATTTCGATGATGAGGAAGAGGATTTTGTACAGGTTGATATCGACCTCAAGAATCAGCGTTTCGACGTGAGCATTCTCAAGGAAGTAATTGAGGTAGTCGATACCCTTTACGAACCTGAGAAAGAAATCGTTCTTGAAGAAGCAATCAAGATTAACCCCAATGCTCAGGTAGGCGATAGAGTTCGCTGCCCGATTGATACCAAGATGTTCAAGCGTATCGCAGCAAAGAACGCCAAGGACCTTATCAGACAGGGCTTCTCCAATGCGGAAAGACAGCACCTCAGCGAAATCTGGGGCGAATATGAGAACCAGGCGGTTTCCGCTAAGGTTACCAAGATTGAGCCGATGACCAACCACGTTACCCTCGAAATCGGCAACAACGAGGTTATGCTGATGAAGGACGACCAGATTCCCGGTGAAACCTTTGATGTAGATCAGGTTGTTAAGGTGTACATCTCCGGTGTATCCAAGGAGTACAAGGAGGGCGACAAGAATCAGTACCTCAAGGTTTCCAGAACCGATAAGTGGCTGGTTAAGCGTTTGTTCGAACTGGAGTGTCCCGAAATTGCAGACGGAACTGTTGAAATCAAGTCCGTAAGCCGTGCACCCGGAAGCAGAAGCAAGATTGCCGTTTGGAGCAACGACCCGAACGTAGACGCAGTCGGAACCTGCATCGGTCCCGAGCTTAGCCGTATCAAGGCAGTTACCAAGGAAATCAAGGGCGAGAAGGTTGACGTTGTTCTTTACGATGAGAACCCTGAGGAGTTCATCAAGCAGGCACTCAAGCCCGCTGAGGTGCTTGAGGTAATCATTACCAACCCCAACCCAGACAAGAAGTCCTGCAAGGTAATTGTCCCCGACAATCAGCTCTCGCTGGCTATCGGAAACAAGGGTCAGAATGCATGGCTTGCAGCAAAACTCACCGGTTACAAGATTGATATTAAGGCTGAGAGTCACGTTGTTCCCGAGGATTACGAAACCGTACCGCTCGAAGTTAAACCCGAGCAGCTCGAAGCTGAACAGGCAGAGGCTACAGCTACAGAGTAAGGAGCGTACTTATGGCGGTTGAAAAGCATATTCCGCTTAGGAAATGCGTGGGCTGCGGCGAGTTTATCGGAAAAAAAGGTGCAGTCAGAATTGTCCGCGATAAGGACGGAAACATATCCCTTGACCCTACGGGGAAGAAAGCGGGACGAGGTGCCTATCTTTGCCGAGATGAAAAGTGTCTGGACATTGCGTTAAAGGGTAAGAAACTCGAACGCACGTTTAAGTGCCGTGTTCCCGCAGTAATATATGATGTCATCAAAAAGGAGCTTGTTACCGATGAGTAAAGTGTTGTCTACGATTTGTTTGTGCAGACGTGCAAGCAAGCTGGTAATGGGCTTTGATTCAGTTGTTGACGAGATAAAATCTCCCAACTACGGAGGAGTGGTTTTAGCCGCTGATGTTTCGCCAAAGACGGAGAAAGAGGTTCGTTTTTTTGCGGAGCAGAACGGCAAAGAGGTTTTGAAAGCCGATTTTTCGATGGAAGACGCTCATGGTGCAATCGGCAAGCGGGCGGGAGTTTTTCTTGTTACTGACGAGGGACTGTTCGGCTCGATGAAAAAACATATTTAACGATTTTTGTGTGGAGGATATTTACATTGCCAAGTAAACAGAACAAATATAAGGTTCAGGATGTAGCCAAAGATATTGGCGTGGATAAGGCAGAGGTTCTTGAACTGCTTGATAAGGCATTTCCGCTTGAGAATGCCAGAAAGTCCACTGCAACCATCTCAGCTGACGAGGTTGGTTATGTTCTCGAAGTGTATTCCAAGAGAAACGAGGTGGATAATGTACAGGCTGCTTTTGCTTCGACAAGAAGTATGAAAACCGAAAGACCTGTTGAATCGGAAAAGAAGGCGGCCGCCAAGAAAAAGCCTGCTGCAAAGAAGGCAGAAACCACCGAAGCAGAGAAGCCCGCAAAGGCAGAGAAAAAGTCGGTTAAGACTATCAAATCGGAAATCAAGCCCGAGGAGAAGGTTACCGAAGTAAAGGCAGAGGTAAAGGCAGAGGTTAAGCCGGAGCCTAAGGCCGAAGTAAAGTCCGAACCTAAGCCCGAAGTAAAGTCGGAGCCTAAGGCGGAAGTAAAGCCGGAGCCTAAAGCAGAGGTAAAGCCCGAGCCGAAGCCGGTTGAGAAAACTGAGGCAAAGCCCGAAGCTAAACTCGAGGTTAAGAATACCCAGAAGTCCGATTTTACCAAGAAGCAGGACGGCGATAAGCGTGACTTTAATCGCCAGAATAACTTCAATAATCGTGATAATCGGGATAATCGCGACAGAAACGGCTTCAACAGAGATAATAACCGTGACAACAGAGATAGCCGTGATAATCGCTTTAACCGCGATAATCGCGATAATAAGGACAACCGCAATCAGCAGCAGAAGCCTGTGGCAGCAAAGACCACAGCTCCTGCAAAGCCGATGATTGATTCCAGCAAGATTAAGGTGAATACACCTCCTGTTCAGCAGAAGACCAAGGGCGAGGCTGTACAGCGTGGTGAGCAGGTTCGCATGACTG
>JBJESA010000271.1:0-7401 GCA_051882535.1 Oscillospiraceae bacterium | reverse complement strand
TCCATTTATCTCCAAATGCTATTCGTTTCTGCACGAACATATCGCCGACTGCAAATACTGCTACACCACCATTCTTGACGATAACTCCGCTGCCGTTTCACTGCTCGAAAAAAGGCACAGAAATATGCCGGAATACAGATATTCGGGACATTACACCACCTACTGCTTTCACGGCGGAAAGAACATCATTCCCGTGGAAAGAGATAACCTTGACGGTTTTGACAAGCTGATGGAGGGCTATTTCTCCCGAATGAATCACGTCCCTGTGGATTACAAATGCAGCGGCTTCGGCGAAGGGCATTTTTACTCCGTTCGCGACAATGATGAGATAATCGCCTGCTGCTTTATATCCGACCAACAGGCTCACAAGCAATATAAAATGCTGTCATACGGCGGAATTTACAGATTGATTTCCAAGCTCCCCACAAAAATGCTGGGATACCCCGAATTCCCCAAAGCGGACAGTATCATCAACCACGGCGTTGTATCCTATCTGTATGTTAAAAACAACGATAAGCATTTGTGTGCGGATTTTCTGCGTTCTGCGGCAATGCAGACAAATTTCTCACTGCTGATATGGGGCGGATTTGAATTCAATCCGCTTTGTCGTGCAATGGACAGTATGCGGTGTGTAAAATACGGAAGCAGATTTTATTCGGTATCGTGGGACGATGGAAAAGTTCCCGACGGAATAATCGGGGCTGAGGCTGCACTGCTGTGAAAGATGATTAGCGAAGATACATTTGAAAGGACAAAGTATGAACCCAAAGAAGTTTTTCTCGGCGATTTTTGCGATGATGATGCTCTCGCTCAGCAGCGGCAGTGCGGGACGGCACGAAACACCGGACGATGATGACGACCAGTCCTGCGTTCACCACGACCACGACCACGAGCATGAGCCGCACGGCGAACACGAATCCGAAGGCCCCGAGCACGACTTCGTTTACGAATACGACGAGGAACTGGGCGGTATGGTGATTATCGGATACAAAGGTCACCACACCAAAATCCATATTCCCAAAACCCTTGAGGGAAAGCCGGTAGTAATGGTAGACTGCCATTTCCGCAGCAATGTCACCATGCTGGATTTTCCCGACTCGGTGGTGAAAATTCGCGGACTGCCGAAGAGCCTTAAATACTTCAATATCCCCAAAGGAATAGGCTATGCCCGCGGTGTGGAGGACTTGCTGGGAGAGCGGGAACTCGACTTGCCGCATCTCGAAAAAATCACAGTCCACGGTCACTCCCACAAGATAAACGGCGGTGCGAAAATCCGCCTTAAGGACGGTATTCTGCGGATTATCGGAGCGGAATTCACCCTCTACCACATTATGCGGGGAACGCCCGCGATTTTGCCGAACGAATTCGCCGGCTGTGCCGACCTTGTGCGGATATTTGTTCCGTCAAGCGTTGCAGTCGTTGGCGAGGGTGCGTTCAGCGGCTGTACTGCTCTGCGAAGCGTCACCCTGTCCGCAAAAACGAAGGTCGCCGACAATGCATTTGCGGGCTGTTCGGAGGATTTGGAGATTGTTCATATTCGGTAGGAGGAGTATTGTGCGGGGTGAAGCTCCCATCATTGACAAACTTCCCCAAAAGTGCTATAATGTAGGTTAAGCAACATTTTTTGGAGGAACGGTATGCGAGTTTTTATATCTCACTCATCTATAAATTCTGACGCAGCACAAGAGCTTTGCAAAAAACTCGAAGACTGCGGATTTGACACCTTTATCGCACCACGCGACATACGTCCGGGGTACGAGTATGCCGAGGAGCTTCTAAACGGCATCGATTCCTGCGATATGATGGTTCTGCTGTTGTCGCAGGACTCGAACACTTCTCCGCACGTTCTCCGCGAGGTGGAAAGAGCGGTAAGCACCAAGAAACCGATTGTAGTGTACAAGCTGGAAGAGGTTACTCTCACCAAGTCGCTGGAATATTTCCTGATGACACACCAATGGGTGAACGCCAAGCCCGGCCGCGACTGGGACGAGGTGGCAACCCACGTTGCGGACTACTTCAACCGTCACCAAGCCGCTCCCGATGGGCAAAAGGGCGTGGACTGGAAGCCCGAACAGCCCCCCGTTTCGTCAAAATCCCGCAAAAGGCTGCCGTTCGTATTCGCTGCCCTTGCGGCGGTACTGGTGGTGGCGGCGGGTGTCGTTATCCCGATTGTTCTCCATAACGGCGGCATAAAGCCTGCGGATTCGACAGGCACTACTCTTTCCGAGCCGAATTCGGATACCGACAGTTCGCTGTCCGATACCCCTGAACTTCCCGATAACTCGACTGTGGAATCTTCTGCGGCTCCCGAATCGAAGCCGACTTCTGATTCTCCGTCCGCGGCGAAGACCTCGCTCGGTGCGAAAATCACTTTCGGTACATACAATAACGAGCCGATAGTGTGGCGGGTAATCAATATTTCGGAGGACGGCAAAACAGCCGTGGTTCTCGCGGATAACATTATCACTATGAAAGCGTTTGACGCGGCAGAGTGCGGCGAGTTCAACGAACTGAACGATGTAGACTACTGGAGAACCAAAACCGCCGACCTCGACGCTGAAACACAGCGTTTAGTCCGCGGCGACAACCGTTGGGAATGCTCGAACATACGCAATTGGCTGAACTCCGAAAGGACGAATGTCAGCTACTCCGACCAAGCCCCCTCGTCTTCCGCAATGTCCGAAAAGCGGAACGGCTACGACACCGAAGCGGGCTTTTTAAACGCGTTTTCAGCGGACGAACTCTCCTCAATTGCCGTGACAGATGTCGAAACAAACGGAGTTGTAACTCAGGACAAGGTGTTTTTGCTTTCGGAAGAGGAACTCAAATGGCTGGAAACCGCCGATGTCAGCCTCTACGCCAAGCCCACCGCCGCTGCGGTTGAGCAGGACAAGTCCAATTGGTACAAGGTCGAGATTGACGCATACGGCGTTGAGGATTTCGTCTGGTGGCTGCGTACCCCCAATCCCGACAATGCCTGCGAGTGCAAGTGCGTCAACCTCAGCTACTTCAAAACGAAACTCCCGATAAGAAGCGACTTCGCGGGACTTGAGGGCTTTGGCGTCCGCCCCGCAATGACGCTCGATTTGACCTCGGACAAGATGATTTCCGTTCTCGCGGATTAAGGGAGGAACAGGAAAGTATGAAAATAACCGATTTACACCGTTTCAGCCAGATTGTAATTCAGCTGCACGACAACCCCGACGCGGACGCGGTCGGCTCGGGCTACGCACTGTACCGCTATTTCCTCTCGCTTGGAAAAGACGTGCATATGTTATACGGCGGCAAGAATCCCATCAGCAAGAGCAATATGAAGCTGATGATTTCCGAGCTTGAAATTCCGCTCGACTATGTGCAGACCTTAGAACCTCCCGAGCTGCTGCTCACCGTGGATTGTCAGCACGGCGAGGGCAATGTTCAGCTCTTTGAGGCACGCAATATCGCCATGATTGACCACCACAGCACGGGCAGAATATCGGGCGATATGGCGGAAATCCGCACTAATCTGGTAAGCTGCTCCACTATATGCTATTCAATGCTGCAGGAGGTGAATTTCGACGTCAATCAGGACGTGAAAATCGCCACTGCGTTGTATTACGGCTTGTATATGGACAGCAGCCAGCTTTCGGAAATCAGCCACCCGCTCGACCGTGATATGATTGATTACCTGCGATACGACCGCTCGCTTATTACCCGTCTGAAGTACGCAAATTTCAGCATCTCCGAACTGGAAACTGCGGGTGTGGCAATCTCCCGAAACAACTATATCGAGGACTACCATGCCGCAATCGTCAAGTCAGACCCGTGCGACCCGAATATACTCGGCGTAATCGGCGATTTTGTTATACAGGTGGACAGCATTGATATCTGCGTTATCTTCAACGAGTGTGTAGGCGGCTACAAGCTGTCGGTGAGAAGCTGCTCGCTGGAGGCTGCGGCAAACGAGATAGCCGCATACATCACCGCGGGCGTGGGAAACGGCGGCGGGCATTTCAATAAGGCGGGCGGATTCATCAGCCGTGCGTCGCTTGCCAACGCCTCCGATTTGCCGATTGAAGAATACCTCTGCGGCAAGCTGAACGAGTATTTCAAGGGGTATGACGTGGTACGCTACACAGACGAGCTGAAAAATCCCGAACAGTTCACCCGCTACCGCAAGAAGCCGAGAACAATCGGATATGTAAAATCCACCGATATTGCCCCCGCGGGCACGGAGTTCAAGGTGCGTACTCTGGAGGGCGATGTTATGATTTCCGCGTCGGACAACATCAACATAATGGTCGGTATGCAGGGAGAGGTGTACCCCACCGAAGTACGCGTTTTCGAGCAAAGATACACTCCGCTTGACGAGCCGTACACCGGAGAATTCGAATACACCCCCTCGATTATCGACATTGCCGCCGGCAAACCGCGGAGCATTATGCCGTATGCCAAGCAATGCCGCTCGGGTGCGGGTGCGGTTATCCGTGCAAGAAAGCTGACGAAGTTCACAAAGGTGTTCAGTGCGTGGGATTATGAGAGCTATATGGCAGGTCTGCCCGGCGATATGCTCTGCTACACCGACAGCGACAACAGCGATGTATATATAGTAAAGAAAGAGCTGTTCGGGGAACTATATGAAGAAGTACACGAATAAAGGTAAAGCCCCGCTATGCGGGGCTTTCAGCTTGTTGAAAAAGTCTTTTTTCTGCGAGAGGCACCCCCACCCCCAACCCCCTCCCCCGAAGGGGGAGGGGGCTATTTTTCTTATTCCGTGGGGGTGCTACCGCACCCCCACACCCCCAATATTATTCTTCGAGGAAATATGTAGCCTCCATATCGGCGGTGGACAACGCAAACGCAAGCGGGAACATACCAAACGCATTTCCTACGAGGTTCTTCTGGTCGGTGTCGGAGAAGCCCATGTGCCAGCGAATCGCCATCGCTTCTTCACGAGTGAGCCGCATAAAGCCGCTTATCATGTATACGCTCTTTTCGCCGTGTCCGTAGGGGAGGGTGTCGTTTGTCGAATAATAGGGGACTTTCTCCCACTGACCGGTCTGCTCGTTTTTGGCGTTGCGGTAGGAAATCTGGTAGAGGTTGACCTTGCACATATCATGAAGCAGGGAAACGATTGCCACCGTTTCGTCACTGGGGGTGAGCTTGTACGTTTCGCGAACGCGTTCACGCTCGGTGTAGGCTTTCAGGCAGTCGTATACATTCAGCGAGTGTGCCAGCAGTCCCCCCTCGAACGCGTTGTGATAGCGGGTGCTTGCCGGAGCGGTGAAAAAGTCGCTGTGGTTAATCAGAAAATCAAGCAGTTTGTCAGAACCCTCGCGGTGAATATTGTCGCTGAAGATTTGAATAAAGCGTTCCTTGTTGGTCATAATTCCCTCCGATTAGTTGTAGCCGGTAAAGCGGACTTGCTTGCGGTTCAGACGCTTGTTTGCGACGTCAAAGCGGTATTCGTACTGGATAACGGTGTAGCCGCCCGAGCCGTTCTTCACGCAGAGGTGCTGAATAAACACGCCTGCCAACTTCATTTTGGGGTGAGTGCCGCGTGGCGAAACGAGGACGCCGTTCTCGTATATATCAAGCTCTGTTATCTGTCCGTCAATTATCGAGAAGTAACGTGCGTACTGGGGAACCTCGTAATCCGATGTGCGGTAGAAATCAAGCTGAATTATATCCGGATACTCGGTGGAGCCGTATTCTTTCTTGTTGGAGATGATGTCGCAGCCGTAGTCGATGCCGTCAGCGGCACTCTCCATAATCAGAAAGATATCGTCACGAGGGACGTTGATTTTCAGACTGGAAAGAATCTCGTCACCGTCCACAATATCCAGACGGAAATCGCCATACACCTTGCCCTTAACATAGGTGGTGTCGTCCGTGATAGCGGTGCTCTCCTGCGGTGCGCCCGATATGGTGACGGTATAGGTGCTGCCCTGCGACCATACGTCCTTGCGGGTGTAGGTAAGGCGGTCGGTATCGTGACGCTCGGCGGGTTCTGCCTTGTCGATGATTTCAAGCGTGGTGGTGGAGCTTGCCGCTATTTCCGATGCACTGGAAGCACCGGGGTAGCTCTGTGCGGGAACGGTGATAGACGGAACTTTTTCCTCGGAAGATGTCGTGGAAGTGCTTACCGTCGTACTCGTCGAACTGCTCGAAGTCGTGGACTCGCTGTCGGAGTCTGCGGTATTGCCGGAGCACCCGCAAAGCGTAATTGCAATAAAAGCAGCCAATGCTGCGGCTGAAATTCTTTTCATAATCCACCTCCTGACGATGGGTGTTCTCTATACGATTATACAATGAATTCCCCAAAACGTCAATAGGGTTTTGGGAAATTTTTTCATCGTGTAAGAAATTTGTGCAAATTATCCTTGATTTTGTCGAAATACAGTATGATATGTACGACAATCAGTCGGCTTGCACATCGTCCTTTGAATCATAGCGAACCATAGAGCCATCGCTGTCCCGAATGAAAAGCGTGAACTTATCATCGGATTCACTATCGAAAGTGAGAAGCCAAGGGTATTTTCCGTACATCTTGAAAATCTTATCGTATGTGTCGGGAATTTGCAGACGGTCGTCCGTTTCGGCAAAGCGGTCTTTCACCCACTCCATCAGGTTTTGGCAAGGGAGCGTAACCTGCGAGTAAGTGACAAGAAACGGGATAAGTCCGTCTTGCAGTGCTTTCTCTGCCCTTTCGGTGGTGCTGCACAATTCAAAGTTGAAGACAAGCATCGGAATTTCCGGCTTTCCGTCGTTTCTTAGGGGCAATCCGCTTTTTACTTTATCGAACCATTCGCTTTCGGGAGGGACAATCTGAGCGTCAAAGCCGAGTTTTTCAGAAAGGTTTTCTAAAACCTCGATACTCTGCAAATTCTTGACTTTTGAGAAATAATCGTAGTAATCGTCATACGCACGCTGAATGTATTTGGACATTCCCTGATAGTACTGCTCGTCAAACGGCACGAACAGATATGCCTCGTCCTTGAATTCCTCGCAGTTGTACTTCTCCGTGCCGAAGTAGCTCTCCGCATAGTCGTCCACGTCGCTGCAATAGTTGAATTTCCCGTCAAATCCGTTGCAGTAGTAGTTCTTGAGGAAATTAGCCCCCACATAAGAGAAGTGATACATCTCCAGCCGTCCGTTCATAACTTCAATAACGAATTTACGCAAATCGGTGTTTTTCCCGCTTTTCACATCTTCTGCGATTTCGGGACAATGCTCGTAAAATCCCGGCTCCATCAGATTATGCTCGATACACCAACGCACAAAAATCGCGATATGGTTGCACCCACATATCGGGTCGAGCGGAAAGCGGTTCTTGAATATCTTATTGCTGTGCCGTTTAGCTACATCAAAGCTGAAATTCGTATCGTTGAAATACTCGCAGGTGTTGAGGCGGTTGATGTC
>JBJESA010000270.1:0-7436 GCA_051882535.1 Oscillospiraceae bacterium | reverse complement strand
TTTTTTATATTTGCATAATTTTTCGTGATTTACCACAAAACAAACCCGAGAAATACTGTCAGATTTGTACAAATCCAACTTTCTTCTGAACCTTCTGGAGGGTCTTGCGAGAAGCCTTGTATGCCTTTTCAGCACCCTTTTTCATGCAGTCCTCAATGTAGGACTTGTCTGCGGTGATACGCTTGAATTCCTCCTGCAGGGGAGTGAGCTTGTCTGCAACTGCCTCACCGACTGCGAGCTTGAATTCGCCGTAGCCCTTGCCTTTGAACTCCGCCTCAATCTCCTCAAAGGTCTTGCCGGTAACTCCGCCGTAGATGGACATAAGATTGATGATGCCGTCCTTGCCCTCACGAGCACAAACCTCGGTTTCGCTGTCGGTAACCGCACGCTTGAACTTACGGATAACAGTATCCCTATCGTCCAGAATCCATACGGAAGCGTTGGGGTTTTCGTCCGACTTGGACATCTTCTTGGCGGGGTCTTGCAGCGACATTACCTTTGCAGTCGCCTTGGTGATATAGCCCTCGGGCATGGTGAACACATCGCCGTAAACGCCATTGAAACGCTGAACAATGTTTCTCGCAAGCTCCAGATGCTGCATCTGGTCAACTCCCACAGGAACAAGGTCAGCCTGATACAGCAGAATATCGGCAGCCATCAGCACGGGATAGGTGAACAGACCGGCATTGATGTTGTCGGGGTGCTTTTGCGACTTGTCCTTGAACTGCGTCATTCTCGACAGCTCGCCGAACTGCGTATAGCACGACAGAATCCACGACAACTCCGAGTGGTTGGGGTTGTGTCCCTGTACAAAGAGCGTGGATTTCTCAGGGTCGAGTCCCGCAGCGATAAGAAGTGCATAGCTCTCCTTAATTTGTGCTCGAAGCTTTATGGGGTCTTGCCTTACGGTGATAGAGTGGAGATCCGCAATTCCGAAGAAGCAGGTATAGTCGTTCTGGAGCTTGACCCAATTCTGCATTGCTCCGAGAAAATTGCCCAGATGGGGTGTATTGGTCGGCTGAATAAGGCTCAGCATTACCTTCTTCTGTTCTTCCATAGTGTTGTTTCCTTTCTGCTGTTCAGTGATTGGGGGTGTATATTGCTTTGTGGGAAACCCGCTCAATCGTTTCTTAAATCGTAGTAGAACTCATCTGCGGCGGCACGGTCTTTGCCCGTGAAAATCGCCTTTGTCAGCTTGCGGTTCTTTACAAGATACCAGTCGCCGAACTCGTCAAATTTCCTGCTTGATGTGATAATCCGTGATTTTCTGAGAACGCCGTATTTCTTGCCCAGCTTCTCACCAAGCTGTTTAAGACGAACCGCAAAATCCATATCTTCAAGACTTACAAGAGTTTCGTCAAAGCCGCCGAGTTGGTCGAAATGCCGTTTCAGACACCAGAACATTCCGCACATAAGCGGTGCTTTCTGCTTTATCATAATCGGTGCGACATTCATTGCAACATACATCGCCGAAACCGCAATGCCAAGCGAATATCTGTCGAATGTTGAAATTGTGCCGCCGCCTATATACTGCTTTGAACGGAGCATTCTGTAGATTTCGATAAGCGAGGTTTTCGTCATTCGGCTGTCCGCGTCAATCGTCACGAGGATTTGTCCCTTTGCCATTCTTGCACCGGCGTTGCGGACTGCGGAAATGCACTTGTCGTCATTCACGCACACCCTTGCTCCCATATCCTGTGCGATAGCCGCGGTGTTGTCCGTGCATCGGTTGCATACAACGATAATCTCCACCTTATCTTCGGGGATTTTTGCGAACTTCCTTGCCGAGTGAATTGCCTCAAGGCAGGCACCGATGTATTTTTCTTCGTTATGTGCCGGAATTACAATCGAAAAAAGCATATTGCACCTCACTATATTTCGGAATTACTTAAGAAGTTCGTTCGCACATTTTCCGAGGATTTCGCACCCTTTGACAATTTGCTCGTCGGTCGGGGTGGAGAAGTTGATTCGGAATGAGTGCGACACTGCCTTTTCGTCCGCACAGAATGCGTTTCCGGGGACAACCGCGACCTTACGCTTGACCGCGTCTACGCAGAAAGCGTTCATATCGTACTTTTCGGGCATGGTCGCCCAGATAAACAAGCCGCCCTCGGGCTTTGAATATGTAATGAAGTCGGGCATCGTCTTGGCGAGATTTTCCGCCATAAGCGTGTATTTGTGGCGGTAGATAGCTTGGAGCCGTTTTAAATGCTCATCGAAGTCCACCGTTTCAAGGAATCGGTATGCAACCATCTGTGCCCAGATATTGGTGTGAACAGTGCTTGTCTGCAAGCCTACTACAGCCTTGGATACCAGTTCGGACGCCCCGCAGAGGTAGCCTACACGCAGTCCCGGAGCAAGCGTCTTGGAAAATGTTCCCGCGTACAGCACATTTCCGTCCGTGTCCATCTCCTTGTAGCTGGGGACTGATTCTCCCGCAAAACGCAGGTCGCCGTATGGGTTGTCTTCGAGAATGTATATGCCGTACTTCTTCGCGAGTGCAAGCACTGCCTGTCTGCGTTCAAGCGAGGTGGTGTTTCCGGTAGGGTTCTGGAAGTTAGGAATCGTGTAGAGGAACTTCACGTTCGGCTCGGATTTCAGGGCTTCTTCCAGTTTCTCGGGGAGAATTCCGTTCTCGTCCGTGGGAATACCTACAAGACGCACGCCGTAGCTTCTGAATGCGTTCAGCGAGCCGATAAAGCTAGGGTCCTCGCACAGAATAACGTCACCCTCGTTGCAAAGAATCTTCGCCGTTACCTCGATTGCCTGCTGAGCACCCGCCGTCACGATAACCATATCGTTGTCGGCAAACATTCCCTTGGCACGCAAATCGCTTTCCAGACGGTTGCGAAGCGGCGTATATCCCTCGGTTACGGAGTACTGGAGAGCGTTTATCGGCTCTTTCCCGAGAATCTCAGCCGAGATTTTTGCGATTGTGTCGGTGGGGAACGCCTCGGGAGCGGGATTGCCCGCCGCAAAGCTGATAACCTCGGGGTCTGCGGTGAACTTCAGAATCTCACGAATAGCAGACGGTGCCAGCGTGGACACTTTATCGGAAAACGGTTTTAACATAGATATTCCTCCCTTATCGGGTAAAATTAAAGTCAAATGCACACACTATATTATACCACTTTTCCCGCCGTTTGTAAAGTGCCTTTCTTCCTATTTGACAAAATAATGTTTTTGTGGTATAATACAGAATATATGCGTAAAAATTCCTCCGATGCGAGAGTTTTGTCCGGAGGATTCCAGATATCCCGCCTAAAAAATGCCGAAGTGCGAAAAATTTTGAAACTTTTTTCTTTTCACTGTGGACTACGATTGTGCAGGGGCTTGAGAGAGTTTCCGAGCAGGAGCTTGAGAGAGTTCCCAAGCAAGGGCTATTCCGTCCGAATGGTGTTTTGAGCAAGGGCTTGAGCAGCGTTCGGACTTAGTCCGGTGCAAACGGCGGGTTTGACGTAAAAAGCGAGGTGAAACAGCGTTGGGAAAACCCGAAATCGACCTATATTTCAATGACGCTTACGTCAGAACATTCAACGCCGTTTCACGCTATGTGACTTCCCACGCTTCGCGGTTTCAGGACAGCGAGGATATTATCCAGAATGTCTACACTCGCTTCTACAAGCGTATTTGCGATAAGGGATATGCGGATATCGAGTCTGCGGAGGCATTCCTGATTAATATTGCGAAGTTCGAGTGCCGCACATTCTTGTCGGGATTTATGAAACGCCGCGACAAGGTGCGTAACCTCTCCGATTTCTCCGAGGAAGAGTCGGCGGCTCTCGATGCAGAGCTGTCACGCGATGTGCCGCTTCTCGAAGAAGTGATGGCGAATAAAATCTTAGCCAAGCAGATTTTTGACGACATTATGAAGAACGATGAAACGGTCGGCGAAATCTTCTATCTGCATTTCGTCTGTGATATGAAACTTGACGAAGTTGCAAAAAAGATGGGGTTGAATGTTTCAACGGTTAAGACCAAGCTCTACCGCACAATCGAGCGGCAGAAAAAGAAATTTGATTTGTAACGTATTTAATACGGAGCATATACTGAAAGAATTAAACGAAAGGAGGGTTTCTTGTGGATAAACGCGAATTCTACAAAGAATTGATGAGCGAATATACGTTCGATAAGAATAAAATCCTCGCCAATGCCAAGAAGGGCAAGATGGCAGGACGCAAGCCCCTCCCTATCTATATAGGTATGACGGCAGCCGCCGCTGTGATTATAACGGTAAGCGGTGTTTCGATTGCTATGCACATGGACGGAAACACAGGTGCTGTGCTCAATCCGACAGACGGATCTGTTCTTATGGATTTGTCACCGGAAGAACGTGTGAAAAAGGCTCTTGAGGAACTTCGCAAGAACGAGAATTCCACCGAAATGCACGATGTTCTCGTATCTTTCAGCAGTCCTCTTGCACCGCCACAGGCACAAGGCGTGTTGGCAAGCCAGTCCTCTGTTGCCGTTAAGATGCTGTTTATGGAAGATGATTCCAAAATCACCGATGTTAAAGAAATTGAAGCGGCATTCAATGGCGGAACTGCGAAAATACGCGGTGCGGTGATTAATTGTCCCGGCTATATGATGACTCAAATTGATTCAAGCGAGTTTGTTGATTTGGTGGAAATGCTGTCCAAAGAAGACCTCGCGAATATGATGGCTATCGAGCCGGTGGTTACTCCTCCTGTTCCTGTGAATCCCGATAACAATTCCAAGCCTGATGAGAACAATTCGGGCATGGGCGGAGAAAATCCCATTATTCCTGTAGTGGGCGTTGACGATGTACCCGATACCTCCGATGCGGGAGGAAACACTTCGGACGGCGAGAACTCTAATTCCGATAATCCTACGGTGCCGGATAATCCCGATAAACCCGATAATCCCAATAATCCCAATAATCCCAATAATCAGATTAATCCCGAGCAGCCGACAAATACGTCAAAGCTGCCGGATGGCGTTACCCTTCCGAGCAGTGCGGCGGAAAAGCAGTCCTATATCACCGATGATATCGGTGCGGAGAGGGCGTACTTCCTCACCGAAGATGTGTTCTTCGTAAAGACCAAGAGCACACTGCGTCTTTACAGATGGAACGGCGAAGTTGAAACATTGGCAGCCGAGCAGAAGGCTGAGGACGTTAAGATTTGCTGGATTTCCGAGAACGGTGGCCGTTTGATGGTGACCGGCGTTGAAAACGGTGTACGCAATAAGATGTATATCGTGGACGCTACAAATTGCACTATTAATGAT
The DNA here is from genome assembly GCA_051882535.1 of Oscillospiraceae bacterium. Taxonomy (GTDB): domain Bacteria; phylum Bacillota; class Clostridia; order Oscillospirales; family Ruminococcaceae; genus CAG-115. Next base: position 2,186 of record JBJESA010000270.1, on the reverse strand, counting down.
ATGAAGGTCGAGAATATCGTGAACGGCGGCAAAATCAGCGGTGCTGCTTACAACGAAACTCTTGATGTGCTGGCTGTTAATGTAAATTCCGAGGGAAGCAACGATATCTATGTTGCAAATCTCTCCGGATACCAGACAGCGAACGAAACCCTTGTGGCTTCGGGACTTTCCGAGGGTGCGGCACTTCTCGCGGCTTCCAACGGAGCAGTTTACTTCAGCAATCTCACGGTTTCTGCAAATGGTGCAGGTACGACCATCTATAAGTATGCTGAGGGTTCAGTGACTGAGGCACAGAAGCTGGAAGGTGCGTATGTTGCAGTGACCAACAGTGCCTTTACTCATGCGATTGTGATGGGTGCGGGCGGCTCGTTCGTGTTCGACCCCGCGACCGAGAAGATGATTTCCGTTCAGAGCGACAAGACGATTTCCTTCGGTGTAGCGGCTCATTCGCTGGCTTGCAATGGCGGATACTTCACCGTAAAGGGCGGTCAGCTGGTTGTTGATGATTCCATTTCGACTATTGCGAAAATTGACTTTATGCGGAGCTTCTCCACAAAGTACGCTGCTGTTGTAAGCAACGGCTCTGTGAGAATTATCCCCGCACCGTATACGAGCAAGATACTGGCTCAGGGCGTGACATTTGTTCAGCCCTCGGAGAATGCGTCGGCTGAGGCACGTGCGGCTGTGAACTCTGCGATTGGCTTGATTAATGCGATTGCGGACGGAAAGGTTGCGAAGAGCGGCATTGATACGGCACAAAAGTTCTCCCAGACAATCGATGCGTGCTTTACCACTGCTGCTGCGTCACAGCTGAAAACGAAGTGTGCAATTGCAGACGGCTCGGTGAACTACAGTTCAGGTTCGCTCTCTGCGATTAACGTGGCAGATACAGTGCTTGCAATGCAGAATAACGAGAGCGGAACGCTGTTCGTGAAGGCAGGAACGTTCGACGGCAGAGCGGCTTACACTGCGATTTCTGTGAAGCTCGCTGTTGAAAACGGCACTTTGAAAGCAGACTGCATTATCAATTGACTTGAATTTGAATGAAAAAGTACTCCCCCGTCTGCGACAGCAGACGGGGTGGGTTTTTAGGTGGGTGAGTGCGTATGAGTAAAAAGCTGAGAGTGTGCGTGGTGGCAGCCGTTGTGCTGGCATTGGCACTTATTGCACTTTGGTATATAATGCGTGGCATAGAACGCCGGAACCCGACCGCTGAGATTTATCAAGACGGGGTGCTGGTGAAGGCGATACCTCTCTCGGAGGATTGCGATTTCGTCTTGGAGTGTGAAGCGGGATTCAACAGGATTACGGTGCAAAGCGGGGAAATCCGCGTCAGCGAGGCAGACTGTCCCGACAAGGTGTGCGTCCGCACGGGAGCAATCTCGGGGGGCACGGTGCCTATAGTCTGTCTTCCGCACCGTCTGGAGATACGCGTAGTAAGCACAAGCGGCTCTGTTGACGCACAACTTTGAATTTTAAAAAATATTCAATATTTTTAAAAAAATTGCTAAAAAACTATTGACAAACCGAGAAGTATGTGATATAATAGAATAGTCGTTGAGAGATGCGAGTGTGCTGGAATCGGCAGACAGGCTAGCTTGAGGTGCTAGTGTTGGAAACGACGTGTGGGTTCAAGTCCCGTCACTCGCACCAGCCGGTGCGACCGGCAGCGTTTTCGTCCCTACTATTCGGTAGGGACGAATTTTTTGCTCGGAAATGAGAAATCTTTTTAGTCACGATTAGACAGCGTGCCGCTGGACCCTTTTCGTAGATGGGTTCAGCGGTTTTTTATTATCCGCTCGAAATCAATAAAATCTTTTTGGTAACGATTAGACAAGATATTGTGACAAAAAAGATATTATGCCCGCAAATGGCTCTGTTAAGCCGCTTGCGGGCATAAATCTTTTCAAAATCAAGAATCACAGTCCACAGATATTTTCGACACGAAAATGGACTTGAACCCTCCCCTACAAAATTTTGAGGGCGGTTTTTGTACAAAATATACAAAACGCCTGTGAGCGATTTCTCATTACTGAGAAATTACTTGCAGGCGTTTTTTGTTTTCCGGCAAAATATAAAATGACTTGAAATAGACTCATTCGAGTTTATGAATAAGATTAGGAGGTCACAAATGATAGAAGCAACAATACAAAACGGTTCACGCAGAACAAAAATACGGTTTCCCT
>JBJESA010000269.1:0-27819 GCA_051882535.1 Oscillospiraceae bacterium | reverse complement strand
AGGCTTTGTGCCTGCCAACAAGCCGTTGACGAAGCAGATGGGGCTTTATCGACAGACTGAAAGGGAGCATATTAAATGCCCCCTTCTTCTTATTTTCTATTATATACCGTGCATAAATCCTTTACGCAGCACCACTCGCACTGAGGTCTTCTTGCTATGCACACCAACCGCCCGTGCCACACCAGACGGTGGCAGAGGTTCAAGCCCTCCTCGGGAGGGACTATAGCCCGCAGCTGCTTTTCCACCTGCACCGCGTCCTCGCCCTTGGCAAGTCCGAGCTTGTTCGTCAAGCGGATAACGTGTGTATCGCACACCATCGCGGGCTTTCCGTACAGGTCGCCGACTATAAGGTTCGCCGTCTTTCGTCCCACGCCGGGGAGCTTTACAAGCTCCTCTATTTCGTCGGGAACAACGCCGCCGAAGTTATCCCGCAGTGCCTGACACATCAGCACGATGTCCCGCGCCTTGGTATGGAACAGCCCGCACGACTTGATAAGCTCCTCCACCTCGGAAATATCCGCCTCGGCGAATGCGTCCACGCTCGGAAACCGCTCAAACAGGGCGGGAGTCACCAGATTCACCCGCTTGTCGGTGCATTGTGCCGAAAGCCGCGTTGCAATCAGCAATTCGTGCGGCTGCGAGTAGATGAGGGCACACTTCACCTCGGGATATTCCGCTTTCAGACGGTCGATAATCGCCGCCGCTTTCTTTTTCGGGGTAATTCTCACTGATTTGCTCATTTTTCGGGGTGTTCCTCCGTAAAAATCCGCGAAACGCGTATCTTCAGAATCGTTCTGTCCTCAACCTGAAGCACCACCAGACGCACGCCCTCGTATTCCACTGCGGGCGGAACCAGTTCCCCGCCCTCGGGAATATAGCCCAGCTTGTCGGTGACGAAGCCCGCAATCGTTTCGTACTCGTGGTCCTCGGGCAGTTCAATTCCGAACAGCTCAAACACCGCCTCGGGGTCAGCCTCGCCCGAAACATCGTAGGTGTTGTCGTCAATACGGACAATATCGGTGGTTTCGTCATCGTATTCGTCCTGTATGTTGCCCATGACTTCTTCGATTATGTCCTCGAGCGTTACCACGCCCGCCGTGCCGCCGTATTCGTCCACCACTACAGCCATACCCGACTTCATCGCATTCAAGGATTTGAATACCTCCGAGCAGGGGCAAGCCTCGGGAATAAAGCTGACATCTCGTATAAAGTCATTGATGTCGAAATCCGACAAATCCGTTTTGCCAACCAGACACAGCAAGTCTTTTACAACGATGATTCCGACTATCTTATCCACCGAATCCTCGTACACGGGTATTCTCGAAAATCCCATATCCAAAGCCAGATAAATAAGGTCGTCCAGAGTAATCTTGTTAATATCCACGCCCACAATAGAGGTGCGGTGCGTCATTACGTCTGCGGCGGTAAGCCCGTCAAACTCGAAGATGTTGTTTATCATCTGTGCGGAGTTTTCCTCGATACCGTCCTCGTCGTCATCGCTTGCGAGTGCGTCCACCAAATCACGCACCTGATCTTCGGTAACGTCTGCGTAATTCGCACCAAGCACATTCTTGAGAAGCGAAGAAAGCCCCCTGTTCAGTGCAATCAGCGGTGCTAAAAGCACTCTCGCCACCTTGTGTTCGCTGTTGTTCTGCTGATTTGTCGTACTTCGACTGCCGTCTGCGTCCATGTAATCCTCCATATTTCAAATTTTATCAAATTAATCCAATTTATCCAAAGAACAGCCGTCTGCCGTTCTCGTTTGCTATATCAATCATTTCCTGTGTGGAAACGCCTTTTATCTCAGCCATCTTTGCGGCTGTGTACGGTATCATCGAGCTGTCGCACCGCTTGCCGCGAAAAGGCTCGGGAGCCATATACGGACAATCCGTTTCCAGCAAAAGCCGCTCTGTCGGAATAACGTCACACGCGGCAACTGCCTTTTTCGCGTTCTTGAACGTCAGCACTCCGGTAAAGCCAATGTACATACCAAGAGCCACCACCTCGCGTGCCGTTTCGGCACTGTACGAGTAGCAGTGCATCACCCCACGCGGCTTGTACTCGCGGAGAATTTCCATCGTGTCCGCACAAGCGTCCCGCGAGTGGATAATCACCGGCATATCCAGTTCCCGTGCGAGTTCCAGCTGTCTGACGAACACCTCACGCTGAACGTCCTTTGAAACGCCGTCATCATAGTGGTAATCAAGCCCTATTTCACCGACTGCGACCACCTTTTCCCGCCCGCACAATTCGCGTATCTGCGATAGCCAGTCCTCGGGGAGGTCTTTCACGTCCTCGGGGTGAATACCCGCCGCCGCATACACAAAGTCGTACCGCTCGGCAAGCTCCGCCTGCTCGTAGCAAGCCGCCGGAGAACAGCCCACCGCCAAAACACGCTCCACGCCCTTTTCGGGAAGTCCCGCCAGAACGCTGTCCAGCTCCTCGCCGAAATCCGACTTAAAATAGTGGGCATGGGTATCAAAGATGTTTTTAAACTGTCTTTCCAATTCGTTTCACCATATTCCGAAAACGCTTACCGCCAAAACTAGAAGTACGTATCCATAACCATCTTCTTGGTTTCATAGCACTCCAAAGGCAGCCGCCCTCTGCCGCCGAACAGCTGCTCCGTTTCGTTGAACGCACTCGTGAATGCGTGCTCCAAAGCAAGCTTCCTGTCGGGTGCGTCAATACTCACGCTGTCGAAGAACATCAGCATTCTTGCCGCCGTTTCGTCAGGCTGCCAGTACTCGGGAGTGTTCTCCTCCGCCGCCGAATTGCCGTAGAGTATGCGTATCTGCTTTAACAGCTCCTCCGCGTACATCTCCGCACCAACGCTCGGCACAGTCCCCGACAGCACCTCACCCTGCTTGACGAACATCGCCCGCAGAATGTGGCTTACGCCGCGTTCCACACGCATCTGCGTGCCGGATTTCGGGTCTTGCTGTTCTTTTATCTTGTTGAGAGGTTCGTCAGTGTTTTCACGCTGAAGCAGATTCTGGTCGGAGTTCTGCTTCTGGGCGGACTTCTTCGTATACGCAGGGGTGTAGACAGTACCTTTCTTGATGAAACTGTCCGTATGTTCGGTTGAAAGCGTGCTTTTCTTGTCCTCGGTACGCTGTTCGCTCGACTTGTTGAGAGTCGATTGGCTCACCGTGCCGATATTCGCCACTCTGCTTATATCCATACGGTCACCCCCTTCTTGAACAAATTCGTTATCTTATTGTTGAACCGTTGGGAACATCCTTATCGAGGAACAGCACCCGAACATCATTGTCACCCGCGTCAACCGCAAGAATCATACCCTCGGAGAGTTCGCCGCACAGCTTTGCGGGAGCAAGGTTCGCCACGAACACTATCTTCTTGCCAATCAAGTCCTCGGGCTTATACCACTGTGCAATTCCCGATACAATCTGTCTGCCGTTTCTGCCGTCGTCTACGGTGAGTTTCAGCAACTTCTTCGCCTTCGGGATTTTCTCACACGCGGTAATCTCGCCGCTTCTCAGCTTCACCTCAGCAAACTTGTCGATAGTGATGATATTCGCCTTGTCCAAGTCCTCGTCCTCGCGTATTGTCTTTGCGGGAGTGAGCAGAGCGTTCAGCTCGTCAATCTCCTTTTCAACGTCAATTCTCGGGAAGAGAACCGCACCCTTGCATACCGTCACATTCGCGGGAAGAACGCCGAACTTGCCGAGCGTATCCAGCTTTACGATATCCTCGGACGCACCAATCTGCCGCCATACCTCGGGCATAGTCTTGGGCATAAACGGGAACAGCAGTCCCGAGCAGATTCTGATGGTTTCGAGCAAGTTGTACAAAACGCTTGCAAGACGTGCTTTGTTTCCATCGTCCTTGCCGAGTTTCCACGGCTCGGTTTCGTCGATATACTTGTTCGCACGGGAAACCACCTTGAAAATTTCCTCCAGTGCGTTGGAGAGCTTCGCCTCGTCAATCAGCGGAGTTACTTTCTCACGCAAAGCGGACGCCATTTCTACAAGCTCATCGTCGAGTTGGTCGTAATCGCGGTCTGCGGGGAGCGTTGCCCCGAAGTACTTATCCGCCATTGCAACGGTGCGGGAAACGAGGTTTCCGAGGTCGTTTGCAAGGTCGGAGTTTATGCGGTTTATCATAATCTCGTTGGAGAAGTTGCTGTCCGAACCATACGGCATATCACGCATAATCTGGTAACGCACCGCGTCCGAGCCGTAACGCTCGGCAAGTACAAACGGGTCGATTACGTTGCCCAGCGACTTTGACATCTTCTGACCGTTGAAGTTAATCCAGCCGTGACCGTACAGCTTCTTAGGAAGCGGCAAATCCAGCATCATCAGAATAGCGGGCCACACAATGGAGTGGAAACGCACGATTTCCTTTGCAGTCATGTGCATATCGGCGGGCCAGTACTTGTCGAAGTCGCTGTACTCGTCATTCTCGTAGCCGAGGGCACTGATATAGTTGGTGAGGGCGTCCACCCACACGTATACAACGTGACCGGGGTCGAAGTCCACGGGTACGCCCCATGTGAAAGATGTTCTCGAAACGCACAAATCCTCCAGTCCCGTCTTGATGAAGTTGTTGACCATCTCGTTTACGCGGGATTTCGGGGTGAGGTAGTCGGTTTCGGTGAGGAACTTCTCCACTCTGTCCGCGAAATCGGACAGCTTGAGGAAGTACGCCTCTTCCTTTGCGTCGATTACGTCGCGTCCGCAGTCGGGACACTTGCCGTCCTTAAGCTGGCTCTCCGTCCAGAAGCTCTCGCAGGGGGTGCAGTACTTGCCCACATACTCGCCCTTGTAGATATATCCCTTGTCGTACAGTTTTCTGAAAACCTTCTGTACAGTCTTTACGTGGTATTCGTCAGTGGTGCGGATATAGCGGTCGTAGCTGATGTCCATCGTCTTCCACAGACGCTTGAAGTTGTCAACGATAGGGTCGACGTACTCCTTTGGGGTAACGCCGCTCTCCTTTGCCTTCTGTTCAATCTTCAGACCATGCTCGTCTGTGCCGGTGAGGAACATTACGTCCTTGCCCTTCATTCTCTGGAAACGTGCAATCGTGTCGCAGGCTACGGTGGTGTAGCAGTGACCGATGTGCGGCTGTCCCGAGGGGTAGTATATGGGGGTGGTAATATAGTATTTTTCGCTCATTTCTTCTCGCCTTTCTTTCATTACCGAATTTCCCCAAAAACGAGGAAAAATCGGTGGTTATATGTTCTTATTATAATACATTATCGCTATTTTTTCAAGGGTTAAATGACATTTTTGCAAGTATAACAAAAAATTTTAAGAAAATTTTGCATATTGCATAAAAAAGACTTGATTTTTTCAAAACTTTTTAGTATAATAGAAGTAGCCTATTTTTATCGGTGAAAAGGGGCACTGCATAGAGAACGCCAGAGGGCAACAAGCGGTGTTACCCAAAAATACAGGATAATCAGGAAAGAGGTAAAAGCGATGTCAAACAGACTATTTCAAGGCATTGTCCATCAGATGAAGGACACAGTCAACCGTGTAATCGGCGTAATTGACGAAAACGGAACAATCGTTGCGTGCAGCGACCTTACGCGTGTTGGCGGCGGCAATGATTTCTTCTCGATCGAGCTTGGGGACTCGCACGAGGTTTTCATTCGCGACGGCTATACTTACAAGCCTTTCGGTATTCATATCAAGCCCGACTATGCGGTGTTTGTCGAGGGTACGGACGAGCAGGCTTCCAAATACGCGGGAATTATCGCTATCTCGCTCTCCTCTATCAAGCAGTACTACGATGAGAAGTACGACCGCAACAACTTTGTCAAGAACATCATTCTCGACAACGTGCTCCCCGGCGACATCAGCATCAAAGCGAGGGAGCTTCACTTCAACGGCGACATCAGCCGTGTTGTACTGCTGATAAGCGTTATTGCGTCTAATGACGTATCGGCTTATGACGTTATACAGAATCTGTTTCCGGACAAGAACAAGGACTTCGTATTCAACATCACCGAGAACGATATTGTGCTTGTCAAGGAAGTCAAGAACAACATCGATGTCAAGGATTTGGAGAAGCTGGCTCGCAGTATCTCGGACACTCTGTCCAGCGAGTTCTTCACCAAGGTGAATGTCGGAATCGGTACTCCGGTTCTCGGCGTAAAAGAGCTTGCACGTTCGTTCAAGGAGGCTCAGACCGCACTTGAGGTCGGCAAGGTATTCGACACCGGCAAAAACATCGTATCCTACGATAACCTCGGTATCGCACGTCTTATCTATCATCTGCCTACCACTCTGTGCGAAACCTTCCTCAAGGAGGTATTCAAGAAGAATTCCATCGAGAGCCTCGACCAGGAAACTCTGTTCACCATTCAGAAGTTCTTCGAGAACAGCCTGAACGTGTCGGAAACTTCCAGAAAGCTGTTCGTACACCGCAACACGCTGGTTTACCGTCTGGATAAGATTAAGAAGCTCACAGGACTTGACCTTCGCGAGTTCGACCACGCAATCATCTTCAAGATTGCTTTGATGGTTAAGAAGTACCTTGCGGCAAATCCGACAAAGTTCTAAAAAATAAATATTCTTACCACACGAACGTCAGAAAGTGTCCGTGCCGGCTTGTCGAAAAAACCTTTGGGGTTCTGGGGGCTTGCCCCCAGAACGGGGGAGTGGGGGTGCGTTAGCACCCCCACGGAATAAAAGAATAGCCCCCTCCCCCATCGGGGGAGGGGGTTGGGGGTGGGGGTGCCACTCGCAGAAAAAACTTTTTCGACAAATTGACAAAAGCATCAGAAAGACGTTCGTGCGGTATTGCGTTTATGGCACTTACATTGGCATTCTCCGAAAAAGCCGTTGAGGGGAAATTCCGATGGTTTTCGGAGATTTTGGGGGAATTAAAAATGGTAGAAATGAAAAACGTAAACGTCCACTACGAAGCAACAGGCGTTGACGCTTTAGTGGACATCAACCTGCGTATAAACGATGGGGAATTCGTTTTTATCGTGGGCGAAAGCGGTGCGGGTAAATCCACACTGATGAAACTGATGATGAGGGAAATCACCCCGACTTCCGGTCGTGTTTTCGTGAACGGATACAACCTCTCGAAACTCAAAGGACGCGGAATTGCAAAGTTCCGCCGCTCGATAGGAGTGGTGTTTCAGGAATTCCGCTTGATACAGGACTACACCGTCTATGAGAACGTGGCGTTTGTTCTGCGAATTGCGGACAAGTCCATCAGGACGATTCGCCAGCGTGTGCCGTATGTTCTCAACCTCGTAGAACTCGGACACCGTGCGAAGTCCAGAACCCGCGACCTCTCGGGCGGCGAACAGCAGAGAGTCGCAATCGCCCGTGCCCTCGCCAACGACCCGGGACTGCTTATTGTAGACGAGCCTACGGGCAACCTCGACCCCAAACGTTCGTATGAACTGGTGGGGCTTCTCAAGGAAATCAATCGCTGCGGAACAACGGTTATTATGATAACCCACGAGCATAATCTTGTCCAGTATTTCGGCGGAAGAACAATAAAGGTCGAAAACGGCAGAATCACCCGTGACGAGATGATTGGAGGCACCGATGAGGACGAGTAATGCAAGCTACTTGGTAAAAAAGGGCCTCGCTTCCGTCTGGAAGAACTTCATCATGTCCTTTGCCAGCTTCTCGATAATGATGGTAAGCCTGCTTCAGATAAGCTGTGCCGTGCTGCTTATGATGAATATGAATGTTGTCATGGGCAATATCGAAGAAACCAACGAAATTACAATCTACGTCAAAGAGGGTGCCTCAGAAAGTCAGGTTGAGCATATCAACCAAGTTCTTCTCAACAACGGCAATCTCACCGACATCAAATACTACTCAAAAGAAGACGCTCTGGAGGATTTCCGCAACGATATGGCAGAGTATGCGGAGCTTCTGGACTACCTCGAGGATAACCCCATGCCCGAAACCTTCCTTGTGCGGGTAATAGACCTTTCGGAAATCCGTGCGACGGTCACCGCAATACAAGGTATCGAGGGAGTAGAGCAGGTAAAAGCCCCGTATGAGTTTGCGGGTGCTTTGGTCAACATACGAAGCACATTCTCCGTAATCATAATCGGAGTACTTATAGTGCTGGTAATCGTCAGCATAGTAATCGTGTCGAATACGATAAGGACGAGCGTGTTCTCACGCCGCACCGAAATCACGATTATGAAGTATGTCGGTGCTACGGACGGATTTATCAAGCTGCCGTTCTTCGTGGAGGGCTGCTTTGTGGGAATTACCGCGGGTGCCGCCGCTTGGGGCATTACATGGTTTGTGTACAAGTCGATTTATGACCTGTTCGCAAATAATATGACCTTGCAGATGTTCGGCTTCTTCAACCTCATTCCGTTCGAGCAGGTGAGATGGATTCTGCTCGGAGCGTGCTGCCTTGCGGGTGCGTTTATGGCGGCGGTGGGAACCATGATCAGCATGGGCAAGTACCTTAAGGTCTGATTATTATCACCGCAGCCCCCATTTATACAGGAGGAACCTCAAACTTCGTGAATAGAAAGATACCACTCGGAATAACAATAAGTCTGGTAGCGATTGGGTGTGCAATTACCTTTGTACTCACCTGGACAATATCGCTTCGGATATATAACTCGAAAATCGTAAGCGGTGAAACCTACGCGGGAGTTTACAAGAAACTCAGCGAGATGGACACCACGCTTCGGGCAAACTACATCGGCGAAATCGACGACGAACACCTCGAATCCGCTATCATCAGCGGCTACGTCAGCGGAATCGGCGACAAGTACGCCTCGTATATGCCCGCAAACTCGTTCTACGAGCTTCAGCAAACCACTAACGGCGTGGTAAACGGTGCGGGTTTCGAGGCTGAAAGCGATGGCAGCGGCTACCTCAAGGTTTACAAGGTGTACCCGAACAGCTCCGCCGAATCCAACGGCGTAAAAGTGGGCGACATCATCACCCAGATAGACGGACGCAGCCTGCTTTCAATGACTCCCTCCGCCGCTCAGGAACGTCTTTCGGGCGAAATCGGTACCACCCTCGCATTGAAGCTGGTACGCGGCACGGAGGAATTCTCCGTAACGCTTATTCGTCAACAGATAGACATCGAGTCCGTAACCGACGAACTTCTCGAGAACAATATCGGCTATATCCGCATCACCACGTTTAACGGAAAGACTGCGGAACAGTTCTCCACCTCGCTGAACTCGCTGCTTGCTCGTAATATCAAAGCCCTTGTAATCGACCTTCGCCACAATGGCGGCGGTGTTGTATCGGCTCTTACGCCTATGCTCAACCGATTGATTCCCGCGACTGTCGTAGCGACTGCGGAGTACTCCAACGGACTGTCCAAAACGCTCATCGAAACCGACTCCGAGGAATCGCTTAACATACCCACCGCTATCCTGGTGGACAGCGGTACCGCTTCTGCGGCGGAACTGTTCGCGGTTGCGCTCCGCGACCATCAGGGAGCGCTCCTTATCGGAACGCAGACCTACGGCAAAGCGGTTATGCAGAACATCTACGAAATGTCGGACGGAAGTGCATTCAGCTTCTCGGTGGCGACAATTATTCCCGCAAAGTCCGAACCGTATAACGGCATAGGCTTGAAGCCCGATTTCACGGTGGAGCTTCCCGCAGACACCTCGATGGAATACCTCACCCGCGAATCCGATACCCAGCTTCGCAAAGCAATCGAAATCCTTTCCCCTGAAATAGCGGAAAAAGAATAATAAATAAGGAGAACACACTATGAACAAACCTTCAACAGTACTCACCCGCAAGGGCGAACAGAAAATGCAGGAAGAGCTGAATCAGCTCAAAGCGTACCTCAGCGGTGAAATGGCAGAGAAAATCAAGGAAGCACGTTCTCACGGCGACTTGTCCGAAAACGCCGAATATGACGCTGCTATGGACGAGCAGGGCGAAGTTGCCGCCAAGATTAAGGAGCTCGAGGCTATTCTCGCAAATGCCGAAATTATCGACGACGACGCAATCACCACCGAAAAGGTTGGTATCGGTACTACCGTAAAGCTGCTTGACGTTGAGATGGACGAGGAGATGGAGTTCAAGATGGTAGGCACCAAGGAAGCCGACATCAACAACGGCAAAATGTCCGATGAAAGCCCAATCGGTGCGGCTATCATGGGTCACGCAGTAGGTGACGAGGTCGAGGTTGAAGCCCCCTCGGGAACACTCGCATTCAAGATTCTCGAAATCAGAAAAGACGAGGACTGATTTATTCAATTCGACAAGAAACGACAAGAAAGGTAAAATACAAATGGCAGAAAATGTGACAAACGAGCAGACTGCGGAGCTTTCCGAGGAGGAACTCCGTGCACAGCTCGACGAGCAGCACCGCGTTCGTCTGGAGAAGCTGGACGCACTCAAGGCGGCGGGCAAGAACCCCTATACAATCACTCAATTCCCCGTTGATACCTACAATAAGGATATCCGCGACCGTTTTGACGAGCTTGAAAACAAAGATGTTTTTATTGCCGGAAGAATGATGAGCCGCCGTATTATGGGCAAGGCGAGCTTTATGGATCTCCGTGACGCTTCCGACAGAATGCAGGTTTATGTGCGTAAGGACGATGTAGGCGAGGAAGACTACGCTGATTTCAAGAAGTGGGATATAGGCGATATTATCGGCATTAAGGGCAAGGTTTTCCGCACGAAAATGGGCGAAATCTCGGTTCACGCCGAGGAAATCAAGCTGCTCTCCAAGTCCCTGCTCCCGCTCCCCGAAAAATGGCACGGACTTAAGGACAAGGAGGAGCGTTACCGCAAGCGTTACCTCGACCTTATCGCAAATCCCGAGGTAAAGGACGTTTTCGTTAAGCGTTCGAAGATTCTCTCCGAAGTCCGCAAGTTCCTTGACGGACACGGCTATGTCGAGGTTGACACCCCCGTGCTTCTCCCGCTGGAGATTGGTGCGGCGGCTCGTCCGTTCAAAACACACCACAACGCACTGGATATTGATATGTACCTGCGTATCGAAACCGAGCTTTACCTCAAGCGGCTGATTGTAGGCGGCTTCGACAAGGTATACGAGGTAGGACGTATCTTCCGCAACGAGGGCATGGACGCTACACACAACCCCGAATTCACCTCTATCGAGATGTATCAGGCGTATATGAACTACACCCAGATGATGGATTTGATTGAGGAACTCTACCGCACGGTAACTCTCAACGTATGCGGCACGGATACCGTTACTTATCAGGGCAAGGAAATTGCAGTGGGCAAGCCTTGGGAGCGTCTGACGATGATTGACGCGGTAAAGAAGTACGCAGGCGTTGACTACAACGACTGGACAGATGACGCTGCTGCAAGAGCGTGTGCAAAGGAAAAGGGCGTTGAGGACGGAGTAAACGAAAATTCCACCAAGGGCGATGTGCTTATCGCGTTCTTTGAGGCGTTTGTCGAGGACAAGCTGATTCAGCCGACCATTATTTACGATTACCCCGTGGAGAACTCTCCGCTTGCAAAGAGAAAGCCCGAGTTCCCCGCATTTACCGAGCGTTTCGAGTACTTCATCAACGGTACTGAGTTCGGAAATGCGTTCTCCGAGCTTAACGACCCCATCGACCAGAAGGAGCGTTTTGTAAAGCAGGTAGCCGCAAAGCGTGCACAGGGCGGAAACGACGCTCAGGTGGACGAGGACTTCGTCACCGCTTTGGAATACGGACTTCCTCCCACAGCGGGACTTGGATTCGGTCTGGACAGACTGGTTATGCTGCTGACAGATTCGGCGAGCATCAGGGACGTTCTCCTATTTCCCACGATGAAGCCGCATTTTGGAGACTAATCGACAATTTCAGAGCCAAGACGGAAAAAGTCTTGGCTCTCAACTTATATAGAATAATTGGGGGTGCAAAGCTTGGCAAAAAGTGACGAAGAAGAACGCCGCGAACGTCTGGAACTTCTTAAATTGAAGCAGGGCATAATCACCGAAAGCGAGATTATCCCCGAAGAACAAGAGGAAAAGCCCGCTCCCGCCCCGCTCACATTCAAGCAGAAAATAGCGAACTTCTTTTATTACCACAAGTTTCATCTGCTGTTCGGAGCGGCAGCCGCTGTTTTGGCAACGTTTTTGATAGTTCAGATGGTCGGCCGCACAGAGCCTGATATTGAGGTACTGCTGATTGGCACAGAGCGTGGCTCTCCGCTCCCCGTGCGTTCCAATCAGGTGGAATTGGCACTGGAGGAGCATTGCCCCGACTTCAATATGGACGGAAAAGTCCATGTATCGGTAATCTCCATCGACCTCGGCGTGGAGCAGACGGACGGTCAGTACTACCTCACCCAGATGATGACGTTCGACCGCGAGTTGACGGGAGAGGGGTGCATTGTCATCTCGGACGAATCGTTCTACGACTATATGCTGAATGAAGTGGGGGCTACCAACGACGCTTTCCTCCCTATCGAGGGAGAATTCAGAAAGCCGCTCGCCGAAACCGCTCTGGGGGACGCTCTCCAGCAGTTTCCCGAGAATGCGTATGTCTACTTCATCAAGCTCGGGCGAGAGCCGGCTGTCGTACAAAATTCCGAACAGGTGCTGAATTCGGTTTTAAAGCCGTAATCACAGAGATTTTGGCTCACAGTTTATCGGGGAATGTGCGTTTTTGCCATTCCCCGCTTTTATGTCGCACGGAATATATTCGGACTTGGGGCGGCTCATCACAGATACCTCTTGAGGTGGTCGCAGAAGTCCTGCTCACGAGCGAGAAGCTCCTCTGCACCGGCACGGATATTTGAGTCGGCACAGTGGGAACGGTTTATCGTGTGCTGCATATCGATAATGCCCATCGTAGTGCCGCGGAACATTATTCGGGCAATGTTCGCACTTCGAGGATTGCGGGCGGTCTGCATAGCAATTCCCATTTTCGCCATCGTCTTGGCATACGGGGAAACTTGCTCTGCGTGAATACCGCGTTTGGCAAGTTCCTGCTTCGCACGTGTAGCCACCGTGCGGTAACGCTGCTGCTGGGCGGTGATTTCGCGGGCAAGTCGGCTGTCGCGGCAGTGTTTGAGGACATCGGCGGTGGATTCATACGCCATCTGAGCGTTGCGGTATACGCAGTTGATGATTTCCGCGTTTTGATTGCTTTTGAAATTATTTGAATTCGACATCATATTTTTCCTCACTTTCTGAAAGTAGTGTTAGCAGATTGGCACGAGATATTCAAAGCCGGAGGCAACTGTTATAATGGGGATATATCTAAATTAATTGACCATAAAAACACAGCGGTTTTTTGCGATATTTCCCTCTTTCATTTTAAAAAAATAGACAAATTCTTCATATGATTTTCGTAACAATTTGATATTGACATATTTTTGCTTAAGTGATATAATTATGAAAAACAATTAATCACGAAAGGAGTTTTTATGAACATTTCTAAAAAATTCATTGCATCTGTGGCGGGATGTGCCGTACTCGGAGTAAGTGTTACAGCTTATGCGGTACAGACAGTAACAGATGAAATTCCCGAAGCGACATCATCTGTATCTGAAATTTTCCAACCTGCTGATAAGAACGATGCAGGCACAACCGAAAGCATTGTCTTCAATGTTGAAAGCACCTATGACATAACCGTGAGTGCCTCACCCATTGAAAGTACAGAGAACGGAGCCGTTGAAGCTGGGAAAAACTCAACGAAGGAAAAGTACAACGCTCCGTCCGATGGAGATGAAATCGTTGATGAAAAATATTTTTATCACACTTTTTCAAATGGTACACAAGCTCGTATTCCGTTTATTCAAGGAACAGGTCTCGATGTTGAAACTCTGAAAACGCTTGGTTCTGATACGCCGTTTTCAGACGAAGAATGGTACCATGTCCTTGAGTTTATTGATGGAACAAAACGTTATTTTAAAATAGGTGATACTCCAAGAGAACTCTATAATCATGAACAACTGCAATACGGGGTGATTTTCTATTCAGAAAAAGGTACCTGCACATACGAAAAATATTACGAAGATATTATCCCCGAGGGTACAATAAGTGGATGGAGGTAATTTAAAAAGTTTTATCAGTTTTTTTAGTATTTTCACTTTGTTTAACCATGATAGCAGTGACGGCATTTGCAGATTCAGAAACAAAAGTAGTGGATGATTCGCCTCTGGGTGTCATTACTGATGCAAACGGAAATATCGTTGAGGTACTTACAGTGCCCAGAGCAGTTCCATCAAATGGTAAATATGTTGACAGTATCTGTACTATCCCTGCTCATGGCACATTAACTTCATATCAATATAAACCCAAGGAGTATATAGAGTTTGCTTTTGCATGTTATGCCGATGATGAAACCACGCTTGTGACAACCAGAAATGGAGAAATAACGTTGCAGTTATTAAGGTCGGCAACCATTGGCGGGACACGTAGTTTGGTTTATGGACATACGTTTTCAACAAACTATGAAGATATTACTACAGTATCGTATGTTGATGGTACCCCGCATGCGTGGGCATTTGTTAATGAAACCGACTATCACTTTGATTCGTCTATGCCGTACTATAATGGTAAATATATAAACGAATCTGACTTTGCAATAACCCTTAGGATACTTATATGGATGGATCCTTGAACAAAAATCTTTTTCTTATCTAACAGAATGAGCACGGAAGTATCTTCCGTGCTTTTGTTAAATATGCACAAATCATTAACTAATTACAGTTGCTTTTTTTATGAATTGCCCATTGATTTTTTCCTTGAAATGGAGTATATTATATTTATGCGTTAGCACTCTACTCTTATGAGTGCTAAAATCATATTTGAATTATAGAAAGGGAAGAATATTATGAGTCAGACAAAAGAATTTAAAGCCGAATCCAAGCGTTTGCTTGAAATGATGATTAACTCCATCTACACTCACAAGGAGATTTTCCTGCGTGAGCTGATTTCCAACGCGTCCGACGCGATGGATAAGCTGTATTTCAAGCTGATGAGCGATGGAAATGCCGAGGCGATATCCCGCTCGGATATGGCAATCACCCTCGAACTCGATAAGGACGCTCGCCGTCTTACCATCAAGGACGACGGTATCGGTATGACCGAGGAGGAACTTGAAAAGAACCTCGGCACTATCGCACAGAGTGGCTCTTTCGCGTTCAAGAAAGAACACGCAGACGAACTTCACGACAAGACCGACGCTCCCGCCAATGAAAACGCAGAAACCGCAGAAAATACCGAAAATACCGAAGAACCCGACAATTCCGAACTCGACAACACCGCCGAAAAGGACGGAAAGGTGGATATTATCGGACAGTTCGGCGTGGGCTTCTACTCCGCGTTTATGGTGGCGAAGAAAGTCACCGTAATCTCCAAGGCTTACGGCTCGGATAAGGCGTATATGTGGGAGAGCGAGGGCGTAGACGGCTACACGATTTCGCCTGCAGAAAAGGACGCTCACGGCTCGACGATTATCCTCGATTTCAAGGACAACACCGCTGAGGAGAACTACGACGAGTTCCTCACTCCCTACAAAATCAAGGAACTCATCAAGAAGTACTCCGACTATATCCGCTACCCCATCAAGATGGACGTGGAACACGAAAAGCTCAAAGAGGGCACAGGCACGGACGGCAAAGAACCCGAATACGAAAAGGAAATCGTCACCGAAACCCTCAATTCCATGGTGCCTATCTGGAAGCGTGCAAAGAGCGAACTCAAGGACGAGGACTACAACACATTTTACCGTGAGAAATTCTTCGACTACACCGAACCGCTCACTCATATCCACACCAAGACCGAGGGTACTGCGACCTACTCCGCATTGCTGTACATTCCCGCAAACGCACCGTATGACTACTACTCCAAGAACTATGAAAAGGGACTTCAATTGTACTCCAGCGGTGTGCTGATTATGGACAAGTGTGCCGACCTGCTCCCCGACTATTTCAGCTTTGTACGCGGACTTGTCGACAGCGAGGATTTGTCGCTGAATATCTCCCGTGAGATGCTCCAGCACGACAGACAGCTTAAGGTAATCGCCAAGAGCGTGGAGAAGTCCATCAAGAACGCACTCAAGAAAATGCTCAAGAACGACCGCGACAACTACGAGAAGTTCTTCAAGACATTCGGTGCACAGATTAAGTACGGCATTTACGAAAGCTACGGTATGAAGAAGGACGAGCTTCAGGACTTGCTGGTATTCAAGACTTCCAACGGCGGGGTTACCACTCTCGAGGAGTATGTTTCCCGTATGAAGGAGGACCAGCAGTACATCTACTTCGCAAGCGGAAGCTCCGTATCCCGTATCGAGAGCCTGCCCCAGACCGAGCTTGTCCGCGACAAGGGCTACGAGATACTGTACCTCACCGAAAGCGTAGACGAGTTCTGCTTACAGATGATGCACGACTTTGACGGCAAGGAGTACAAGTCCGTTTCCGCCGATGATTTGGGCTTGGAAACCGAAGCCGAAAAGGAAGAAATCAAAAAGGAACAGGACGACAACAAGTCGCTGTTCGACTTCATGACCGAGAAACTCGCAGGCAAGGTAAAGGCAGTGAAGCTCTCCGCAAGACTGAAAAACCACCCCGTGTGCATTACAAGCGAGGGTATGCTCTCCGTTGAGATGGAGAAGGTGCTTTCCGCAATGCCCAATGCCGAGGGTGCAAAGGCGGAGAAGGTGCTGGAAATCAACCCCAACCACGCGATTTTCGGCAAGCTGAAATCGTTGTTTGAGTCCGACAAGGACAAGGCGGGCGAGTACGCAGACCTCCTCTATCAGCAGGCTCTGCTTATCGAGGGTATCCCGATTGAAAACCCCGTGGAGTTTACAAACAAGATGTGCGAGATTATGGCACTGTAATACAAAAGCCGTCAACGGCTACTAAATAAACAAAAAGCCCGAACGTTTCCTGCGTTCGGGCTTGTTTCGTACTTTTTAGATGGGGGAGGTTGGGTAAAGTCTGTCCAATTCCTCAAGATTCATCAGATAATGGAATTCCCTTTCTCTCTTGTCCGTTACAAGAAGACCTTGCGGAATCACTTTAAGCATAGTACGCAATGTGTTTTCGGACACATTAATGCAAGACGCCAGTTTCTTTGCCGTTATTCCAATCTCGGAGAACAGTGCCGCCTGAATGAGAACGTAATACAGATTATACACACGCTTATTCCCGCCTGCAAGCATTTTGTCGAGTAGTGCTTTGTATCTTTCAAGGTCATTCACACGCTTTTCAAGTGCGGAGAGCAGCTGCTTGTGCGAGATATCAATAATATTCAGAAACATCTCGACAAACGGCGTCAGCTCGCCCCTGTTGAGAGGGTGGTTGCACACCTCAAACGCCTTGTAGTATTTGCTCAGATTCTCCTTGATTGTGTAGGATATCCGATATCCGATAAGATGATTCAGCTCCTGAGATAACAGATAGCTGCTGATGAATCGGCTTGTTCTGCCGTTCCCGTCATAAAACGGGTGGATATACCCGAAAAGATAGTGGAACAGAGCGATTCTTACAAGTATGTCCAAATTGTCGTTTTTCAGAAGCTCCAACGCACTGTCCATTGTAGCAATGATTTTATCCTCGGGAGTCAAGCCCCTGTGTATCTCGCGTTCTGTAGGAGAGTAAACGCTTACGCTGCTCTTTCTGAATATCTCGCCGTCCGGCTCATTTTTGGGGTCGTTCTCCCTTATCTCGTCAAGGAAGATATCGTCATATATTTTCCTGATGTCACGACAGGTTTCCAAGGGGATACGGTCTGCGGTCAGCAACATTCTGTACTTTTTCACCAGCCCGTAAAACCGCTGCCGCCTGTTTTTCTCCGATAAATCCTCAAGAATGGCGTTTATCTCCTTGCGTGTGCTGTGAACGCCCTCAATATTGTTTGAAAGTACAATCTCATCAACAAGACAGCGTTTTGTAAACTGGTTGATGGCTGTTTGTGGGAGCCGATTGTGCAGTTGGTTGACCGTCTTATCCGTGCGTTCAATGGATATTATAAGATTAAATATTTCGGGGGTCTGGCAGACGAACGCCGGCTCTTTCCCTATTTTGAAATCAAAATGAACGGTAGTGTCGGAGTTGAACCGCTTTTCGTATTCCATTTCATACTGCGTCCTGTCGATGTGGAACAGTTTTTTCAATGAGTAAGCCATACGCACACCTCTCTTAGAATTTCATATCTGCAATTATTATATCCATTATAACATCAAATATTACGTATTTTGAAGTGAATATCTCCAAGAATTACGCCTATCACAGCAAAAACAGCCAAATTTGATGTGTTAGTTATAATTATAGCACTTATAACATCAAAAGTCAATGATTTTGTGACATAAAAGTCAAAAACACAAAAACCCCCGCAGCAGCCTGCGGGGGAAAATATGTGAGATATACAGCCTTATTAGTCCTCAGAGTTTTCAGCAAGCGCTCTGATGGAAAGGCTTACGCGGTTCTTCTCCTCGTTGATCTCAATGATCTTAACGTCAACTTCCTGACCAACCTTGAGAACGGAGTTGATGTCCTGTACAGGCTCTGCAGCAACCTGAGAGATGTGAATCAAGCCGTCAACACCGGGGATAATCTGTGCAAATGCACCGAACTCGGTAATGGAAACAACGGTTGCCTTGATTACGTCGCCCTTGTTGTACTCAGCAACGAACTTAGTCCAAGGGTTCTCGCTGGGATCCTTAGCGGAGAGAGAAACACGCTTCTTCTCGGGGTCGAAAGACTTAACCACTACGGTAATCTTATCGCCTACGGATACTACGTCCTTGGGGTGACCAACGCGGTTCCAAGTGAGATCAGCGGTGTGAACCAGACCGTCAATCGGACCGATGTCAACGAATACGCCGTAACTCTCGATAGAGCGAACCTCGCCCTCGAACTTCTGACCAACCTCAACAGTTTCCCAGAAAGCAGCTCTCTGTGCGTCGCGAACCTCACGCATAGCCTGACGAATAGAACCTACCACTCTGCCGCCACGCTCGTTGGAAACCTCGATAACCTTGAACTTAACCTGACGGCCCTTCAGATCCTCGAGCTTGCCGTTGCGGGAAACGCCGGTGTGAGAAGCGGGGATAAATACGCGTGCATTGTCGTAAATGATGATAACGCCGCCCTTGACAACCTGAGCTACCGTACCCTCAAGTGTTTCGCCGCTGTCGCGGAATGCCTCGAGCTTCTCAAGACCGATAGCAACGTCAACACGCTTCTTGGAGAGCATAGCAGTACCAATCGAATCGTCAACCTTGATTACGATAGCGTCGATAACGTCACCGGGCTTTACAAGGTCGTTTACATCTGCATTGGGATCGTTGGTAAGCTCCTCACGGGTTATGTAGCCCGTCTGCTTCGCACCTACTTCGACAACTACTTCCTTGTTGGAAACGCTGACTACAGTAGCCTTAACTCTCTTGCCGGTATATAATCTGTTAAAAGACTGATCCTGCTCAAGCAGCGAAGCAAAGTCCTCCTCATTTTCGATATTGTTGGTGATTTCCTTGTTCATCTTCTTATGAACCTCCTTAATTGTATAGGCGGGAGTCGATGCCCCTGCCGTTATTCCGATAATCACATTATCGGCTTGCAGACTTTCAAGCTTGTGAATAATCTGCTGAGGAATTTCCGATGCCTGTGTAACAAACACCGTTTCGCAGTACCTGCCGCATATATCGGCAAGCTTCCTCGTGTTTGAACTGCTCCTGCCCCCGACAACTATCATCAGTGCAGCCCGCTTCGCTAACTCCTCGGCGGCTTGCTGACGCTGTGAAGTTGCATTGCATACGGTATCATATATCTCAACGCAGCCGTATTCCGTCCGTACCCTATCAGAGCACTCCAAGAACCTGCTGCGGTCGAAGGTGGTTTGAACAACCATCGCGATTTTGTCGGAAAGGGAAAGCTCCCCGCCGTCAAACAACGCCTTTATTTCATCAAAATCCTTGCAGACAAACGCTTTGCAAGACGCATTGCCCACAATCCCGACTACCTCGGGGTGAATGCTGTCCCCCAACACGATAAGCCTTGCTGTCTTGGGGAGAGAACCCGCGATTTTGTGAATTTTCTTTACAAACGGACAAGTCGCGTCTATCACCGGAGAACACAGCCGCCTCGCTTCTTTCTCCACCTCGCTCGGTACCCCGTGCGAACGGATTATCAAGGGCTGTCCCTCGCAGTCCTGCGGCTTGTCTGCCGCCAAAACGCCTTTCTTCTCTAAATCGGCGACCGCCAGCTCGTTGTGAATAAGCTCGCCTAAGGTGTACACCCTGCCGTACTGTGCCGCCGCGTCCTCCGCAAGCGTCACCGCACGCGTCACTCCGAAACAGAAGCCCGCGTTTTTCGCTATCTCAATCTTCATCTTAGTATTTTGCAGAATAATATTAAGTGATTTCGGGAGCGTTAGCTTTTAAATCCGCAATCCTGTCCATTATCATCTCGCTTACTCGGCGGATTTCGTGCTTGTCGGCAATGTCAACCGCAAAGCTGTCTGCCGGCATCATCTCGCCAACCGAAATGGAAACCTGTCGTCTGAAACGCTTTTTGCCGTACTTTACGAACACCGGCACCACCGGAGCCGCCGCCTTTATCGCTGTGATAGCGACGCCGCTTTTCGGCTTGCCAAGCTCGCCCGTCTTGGAGCGGGTACCCTCGGGGAAAATCACGAAGATTCGCCCTTTCTCGAGGCTTTCCAGTGCCTTGTCGATTACTGCAAGGTCTTTCGACCCACGCTTCACAGGGAATGCCCCCAGTTTGGTAATCAGCCAGGTGAACAGAGGATTCACGTGAAAAAGTTCGTCCTTTGCCATGAAAGTATACTTGCCCCGAAAGATGATTCCCACCATAGGCGGGTCAAGATTCGAAACATGATTGGAAGCGATTATATATCCACCCTTCGCCGTCGGGATATTCTCCCTGCCGGTGACGGTGATTTTGTAAATTATATGGAAGAAGAAAGAAACAATGTTTCGTGCCAAAGCGTACAACATCTCGTTATCCTTTATCTATCCTTATTGGTATTCGTGCCGTCATTCCCGAAAAGCCACACTGTCATTCTTCGGATAACCGTGCCGTCGCTCTCGAAAAGCCGTGCCGTCGCTCTCGAAAAGCCGTGCCGTCGCTCTCGAAAAGCCGTGCTGCCGCTCTCGAAAAGCCGCACCCAAACGCCCGACTTACTTAACAGCCCTGCGAATGATGTCGCAGACCAGCTCCACCGATTGGTTGAAATCCAGCTCGGAAGTATCTGCGAGAACTGCGTCCTCCGCCTGTTTAAGCGGTGCGGTTTCACGGTGCGAGTCGCGATAGTCCCGTTCGTTTACGTCCTTCAGCGTTTCCTCGAAAGTCACATTCTGTCCCTTTGCGATAAGCTCGTCGAAACGTCTTTTCGCACGAACCTCTGCCGAAGCAGTGAGGAAAATCTTCACCTGTGCATTCGGAAGAACAACCGTACCTATATCCCTGCCGTCCATAATGACGTTGTTGGTCTTAGCTATATCACGCTGTATATCCAGCAGTGCCGCCCTGACCTCGGGAACAGCGGAAACCTTGCTTGCCGCCATGCTGATTTCGGGGGTGCGGATTAAGTCGGAAACGTCCTCGCCGTTAAGGTACACCCTCTGCAAACCCTCCACAAGACGAATCTCAAGGTGAATCCGCGGAAGTCTTTCCGCAATCTGTGCCGGAACGTCCAAGTCGGCACCGTCCCTCTTACAGAACAGCCCAACCGTCCGATAAAGTGCACCCGTGTCGCAATAGATGAAGCCCAACCTTTGAGCGGCAGTTCTGGCGATAGTGCTTTTACCCGCACCCACAGGACCGTCTATTGCTACGGAAATCGGCTTCACTGGCACTGACATTCGCTTTGTTCCTCGCATTTCTTCCCCTAAAGGAAAAAATTGTAAATTGATAATGGTAACCCAACCTACTATCAATCACTTTAGATTATACCACGTCCTGACAAAAAAATCAAGGGGTTTTTGAAAAAAATTCATCAAAATTTCACAGTATGGCATTTTGGAGTTGGGAACAAGCCCCCAAGCCCTGCCCCACGCGGCTTCGCCCATTTTTATTTCGGAATACAAAAAAGCTCTTGACAAAATTCCTACCTCGTGTTATAATGATAGAGCTTCCAAACGAAGCGAAATTTAATACAATGTTGTTCTTGATAACCATTGTAAAAAAACAAGGAGCTTTTTTATGTCCAAAAATGAAATCTTTAACGTGAAAAACATGGTGCGATTGGCACTGGTAGCCGCTTTGTATGCGGTGATGACCTTGATGATCGAGCCGCTGGCGTATGGGCCTATCCAGTTCCGTTTCTCGGAGATACTGGTGCTGCTGTGCTTCTACCGCAAGGACTACGGCGTGGCACTCACTCTGGGCTGCTTTATCGCAAATCTGCTGAGTCCCTACGGCTTGGACATCATATTCGGTACTCTGGGTACGGTTGCGGCGGTGTTCCTTATGTACTATATGAAGAACATCTATCTTGCGGCACTTCTCCCCGTAATCACCAACGGAATCCTCGTGGGACTGGAACTGTTTATCTACGGCGAACCGCTGTGGTTCAGCATGGGAACGGTCGCACTCAGCGAGCTTGCCGTTATGGTAGTCGGCGTGCTGATATTCAAGGCTCTTGTGGAGCGTCCCTACATTCTCAAAATTATCGGCTGCACAAAAGAAATCGGCAAGAAGAAAATAGAAACGAATTGATACCCCACCCCCAACCCTCTCCCCCAAAGGGGAGGGGGCTATTTTTTTCGTATGCAGAGGGGCAAGCACCCAAACCCCTTGGAAACGAAAAAGCCGGTGAGAAAGGTACAGATACGAGGAAAGCCCCTATTGGCTAGCCATTTGGGCTGCCAATAGGGGCTTGACGAAGTAGATGTGCCTTTATCGCCGGCTTTTTATCCCTCTCTCATCTTATTCGAGGTATAGACTACCTCGGCGTAGATTGCCGCCACTATCTGATAGAGTTCCTTGGGGATAGTTTCTCCGGCGTTGAGCATTACAAGCAATGCGGCTACGCTGTCGTCACGGTAGATGGGTACGCCCGCTTCGTCGGCGATATTTACTATTCGCTGGGCGAGTTCTCCGAGTCCCGAGGCTACGACAACGGGAGCGTAGTTCATCTCGGGATTGTATTTCAGGGCGACTGCGGCGTTCTGTCCATACAGCCGCTTATTGTTCGCGGGGGGAGTGGGCTGCTGTGCCATGGTGAATTCCTCCAATCTCGTATCGGCTTATGTTCTCCAGAACGGTGGGAATTTATCGCCGATATTCTCTTATACTCTCTTATTAATCGTAGTCCGCTTGTCCTCAATCTTCGGGAAAACCTCGGTCAGATTATGCGGCTTTTTGAGGGGGGCGGTTTCAAACGTGCGGGCTTGATAGCCGCTGTTTTTGATGATTTTCGTCACTCGGTCACGCATCGGCTCGATTTCTTTCTCGAAGCGGGGCGGGTAGAGCAGGGAAAGGTTGACTTCCTCGCCGATTGCATACATATCCACCTCGAACCGACCGATACTCTCCACGTCAAACGTCAGGAACAAGTGATAATTCCGCTGTGTGCCGGGGGTGTTGTTGGGGTTATTTTCATCGTTATCCACCCACAATTCTCCAAAGGCACGGGTGTCCATTACCTGAAGCGGAAGAATATAATGTGCAAGCGGCGTATGTACTCCCGGAGCGTTCAGCAGGCTCTGGAGCAGGTTTGCCGCATTGAAGCTGTCAAGCGACTTCAACGCGGGATTGTTCACGTTCTTCTCGATAAAGTCGGTGAGATTGTCGAGCGTGGAGCTTACGGGCGGGCGGATTCCGTGCTGCGGGAGTTCGTTTCGCTTCGCCATCTTCTCGATAATATCAACGAAAACGCCGTATAGCCGCTCTCGCAGCGGGATATCGGGCATTGCACGGAGCATTCCGTTCAACCCGTCAATAAGCTCCTGCATCGTGTTAACTTTGGAGAGATCTGCCATCATTTGCTGTGCGGAAGCTGTGTCGTCCATAAACAGGCTCTCGGCAATCGTTTTGAGAGCGTCCATACCCGTCATTCGTCCGCGGTTGTAGGTGGCGAGGATTTGCTCCATATTGAAGCCGCTCTCCTTGAGCTGGTTGGTGTAGCCCACGGTACTCATCGCTTCGTTGAGTGCCTTTTGCCACGGGGCGAGGACTTCTTCGGCGGTTTCGTCGGCGAACTCTGCGGTTTCATCAGCGAACTCGGCGGCATCGGCGGATACCCGTTCGCCATTTTCCACAAAATCCCCGCCGGCGTTTTTTACATTCTGCTGAATTTGCTCAGAAACCGCATTAAAATCGCCATTTTGAGTGGGTAATTCCTCCGAAAGTGGTTGATTTTGTGAGGAATTTGTTGTATAATTAGTATTATAGACTGCGTCTTCGGTTGGAGCCTGTTCGGCATAGCTTTGGGCGGCTTCTTCCATCGTCTGGGGATTGGTCATCGGCTTCTTGTCGAACAATGCCGAATACAGTCGGTTGAACGAATTGCGAAGCGAGTCACGCAGCGTCCCCGATGAAATCTGCGTCAACAGGAGATTGAAGTACTCCTTGCACATATACGGGCTGTTGTTGTAACGCGAGAGATTGTGCGTTATCAGGGGAATAAGCATCTGGGTTCTCTCATCATTTAGAAGACTTCCGCTTACGTCCTTGAGAATGGCGAGCGTTTCGCCCTTGAGGTAGTCGAAATACTGCTCCGCATCGTCTGCACCCCACTGATTGGACAGGGTGAGCAGCTTTTCGGAGAGCTTCTCGTTCGGTGCGTAGTACTCCGAAAGGAATTTCAGATTCGCACGGAGAGCACCGAGGATTTCGTTCTTATTCTGGGCGAAGTTTATCGACTTCAAGAGGTTGCCGATAATCTCCTTGGTGGACGGGTCGGTGGTGGTCTGTGCGACTTCGCGGAGAACATCATAGAACTCGTGACCTGAGAACATTGTATTCTGCTGCTCTTGATTGATAATCTCGTTGAGCAGCTGCTCGGGGGTGACGTACAGCTCCTTGGCGAGGTCTTCCAGTTCGCCATACAGTTCGGTGTGACCGGTGACAAGTGCTTGATTGAGGACTTCGACATTGAGCAGGTCCTTGAGCATCTCGACAGCGAGAGTGGGGTCTTTGGCGGTCTGGGCTTGCAGCGGAATTAGCTCACGGTTGCTCATTTCGAGGTGGCTCTTGGAAGCGGAGTCGGAGTTTACGCCCGCACTTCCCACGCCGGTGAGCTTGACGATGTCGAACGGCTCGGTCACCTGATCCTGCTGACGGGGGCTGTAGTTATAGTTTTTAGAAGTTATGGGGTTGCTTATCTGCGGTATGTTTGCCATTTGATTCCCTCCAATTTATTCCGGGACGAAGCCCCATTGTTCCGATAAATAATCTCATACCTCTATTGTACCACATTTCGTTTGAATATTAAAGGGCTTTTTTCAAAAAAATTCTCAGAATTGCCTACGGGTGGTTCTTTCACATATAACTTAAAAAATTCGCGGTTGGGGACTCTCCCAACGCATTCGGAAAGGAAATGATATTATGGCAAAAATTGAACCCGGAATGGAAGCTATGCTCGATATGTACTTCTTCGAGACAAACTCGCTTCTCGAACAGCTCGACGAAATTCTTCTCCGCACAGAAACTGCGGGGAAATTCGACGGCGAGGATATCAAGGAGATTTTCCGCATAATGCACACAATCAAAGGCTCGTCCGCAATGATGGGCTTTGAGAATCTGTCTGTGCTTGCACACAAGGCAGAGGATATGTTCTTCGTTATCCGTGAGAATCCCGATGTCATCAAGGACGTAAGCTTCGTTTACGACCTCGTATTCCAGGTGTCCGATACATACAAAGCACAGATTGAGGCGATTCAGAACCACGTTGACGGCGAGTACGAGCAGCTTAACACCGAGGAACTCATCAACAAGCTGATTAAGGCTCGTGATGTCCTCAACGGCGAAACCGCCGAGGCTCCCGCAGCTGCAGCCCCCGCTGCTCCCGCACAGGCTGCGGCACCCGCCGCTCCCGCAAACAGTGACAAGGTATCCGTTCGCGTATTCTTCGAGGACGGCTGCCAGATGGAAAATCTGCGTGCATTCCTGCTTATCAACACCATTCGCGAGGAGTGCAAGGAACTCGACTTCGTTCCCGCTGATGTGGAAACCAACGCCGAAACTTCCAAGGATATCGTAGACCACGGTTTCCTTATCAACTTCGTTCCCGATGGAAACAAGGACACCGTTCTGAAGCTCATCGAAACCGCACTGAATGTGCAGTCCTACGAGGTACTGGAGAACGCTGCTCCCGCTGCCGAAGCTCCCGCGGCTGTTCTTCCTCCCGAGCCTGCCGAGGTTAAGGCTCAGACGGCTGACGCACCCGCTCCGGCACCCGCTCCGGCTCCCGCTCCCAAGCCCGCCGAGTCCGCTGTCGAAAAGGCACAGGCTGCTGTCAATGCGGCTCAGTCCTCCGGCGGTTCGCAGAAGCAGAGCCTTATCAGCGTAAACCTCGCAAAGCTGGACGCACTCAACGATATTGTCGGCGAGATTATCACTACCGAGTCGATGGTTATTTCCAACCCCGACCTCGAAGGTCTGGAACTCGAGAGCTTCAGCAAGGCGGCTCGTGATTTGAGAAAGCTCACCAGCGAACTTCAGGACACCGTTATGTCTATCCGAATGGTACCCCTTGCAGGCGTATTCCAGAAGATGAACAGAATTGTCCGCGATATGAGAAAGAAGCTCAATAAGGACGTTGAGTTTATCACCGAGGGCGAGGATACCGAAGTAGACAAGTCCATCGTGGACAGTCTGCAGGACCCGCTTATGCACTTGGTTCGTAACTGTATGGACCACGGCATCGAGGAAGACCCCGCAGAACGTGAAAAGCACGGCAAGCCCGCAAAGGGAACTCTCAAGCTCGCGGCACAGAACGCGTCCGGCGAGGTAATTATCACCGTATCCGACGACGGCGGCGGAATTGACCCCGAGAAGATTATGAACAAGGCAAAGCGTCAAGGTCTGCTTACCAAGCCCGAAAGCGAGTATACCGAGAAGGAGATTCAGAATATGATTCTTCTGCCCGGCTTCTCCACCAACGAGCAGGTAACCGAGTTCTCCGGCAGAGGCGTTGGAATGGACGTTGTAAAGGCAAATGTCGAAAAGTGCAACGGTACTATCGTAGTCGATTCCAAGGTTCACAAGGGTACAAACTTCATCATCAAGATTCCGCTTACACTGGCGATTATTGACGGTATGGAGATAAGCGTTGGCGATATCATCTTCACTGTGCCGATTTCCACCATCAAGGAGAGCTTCAAGGTAGAGCCCGAGCAGATTCTCCGCGACACAGACGGCAACGAGATGATTATGCTCCGCGGTATCTGCTATCCTATTCTCAGAATGCACGAGAAGTTCAAGATAGAAACAGAAGTAACCGACCTAAAGGAGGGTATTCTGCTTCTGGTTCAGACCGACAACAAGAGTATGTGTATATTCGCCGACAAGCTGATTGGCGAACAGCAGGTTGTCGTAAAGCCGTTCCCCAAGTACCTGTCGAAGTACAACATCAAGGGCGAGGGACTTTCGGGCTGTACGATTATGGGCGACGGTAGCATTTCGCTTATCGTTGACACCAATACTCTCATCGGTTAAGGAGGAAATGTGCAATGACTAATGACGTTATCAGAGAAGCAGTCGCAAAACAGCAGTCGGGCGACAGAAAGCTTGCCGCTGACAACAGCATTCTCGGCAAGGTAATGACTTTCAATATAGGCGAACAGGTGTACGGCGTGGAGATTCAGTATGTGGTGGAGATTATCGGTCTGCCGCATATCACAAAGGTTCCTCACGTACCGAGCTACATCAAGGGTATCATCAACGTGCGTTCCAAGGTAGTGCCTGTCGTGGA
>JBJESA010000268.1:0-7447 GCA_051882535.1 Oscillospiraceae bacterium | reverse complement strand
CCCTTTAGGGCAGTTGTGTTCGTTCTGCCGATAAGGTGGTCTGCGTTCACATTCAGCGTGTCAGCTATTCGGGCAAGTATCTCAATATCGGGCATACGCTTGTCATTCTCGTAATAACCGAGGGTACTTTTGGATATGCCGAGCATATCTGCGAACTCTTCAATCGTGTATCCGTTTGTGAGCAGATGTGTAAGTGGACATAGACTAAAATAATGACAATCAAATCAACCACCGCGGTTTGCCTGTATGATAAATACCGAAATTTCTCCTTTACTTAATTATATATTATCTACTTGACATAGTAACGAAAGGAGGAATTGTTTATGTCGGAAAAATTAGCGCTCACCATCACGGTGATGGTGCTCTCAACCTTGTTGGGTATTGCTAAAATCGTTGTAGAGCAAAAGCTGCTTGAGAACGCCAACAAAAGCCCCACGGAACAGCTGGGCAGTGATGAAATGCTGTAAACCAAGAATCAGAGCTTCCCCGCATTGGGGAGGCTCTTATTTCTTAATCCAAAAACAGAAAGGAAGAATCAAATGGCAAAGATAATTACATCAACAGAGAATTTACCCTATGAACAATGGCTCGAATACCGTCGACAAGGTATAGGCGGTTCGGACGCGGCGGTGGTATGCGGTATCAGCCGTTACAAGTCGCCTTTTGAGTTGTGGCTTGAAAAAACAGGAGAGCAGCCTAATCGGGAAGCAGGAGAACCCGCATATTGGGGTACGCTGCTTGAACCGGTCGTCAGAAACGAGTTTGAGAAACGCACAGGTATCGAGGTAAGTACGACAAAGAAGTTGCTGCAAAGCGAAGAACACCCGTTTATGCTTGCAAATCTTGACGGAATATGCGAACACCCTGAACTTGGCACTTGCGTATTTGAAGCCAAGACCGCATCCGCTTTCAAAGCTGCTGAATGGGATAATACCATTCCCGATGAATATATGCTTCAAATCCAGCATTATATGGCGGTCACAGGGTACAAAGGCGCTTTCATTGCTGTGCTTATCGGCGGTAATTCGTTTAAATGGAAATTCGTTGAGCGTGACGAGGAGCTGATTTCAATGCTTATCCGGTGTGAAGAACGCTTCTGGAATAATGTTCAGGACGGAACTCCGCCACCGATTGACAGCTCGGAAGCTACTGCAAGATTTCTCGCCGACAAATTCGCAGAATGTAAGGGCGAAACTATTACGCTGCCCAATTCTGCCATAGAAATAATAAGGCGGTATGATACTGTCAGCGCAAAACTTGACGAACTGACCGAGGAAAAGCGGCTTGCGGAGAATCTGCTCAAAGAAATGCTCGGCAATAACGAATGCGGCACAATCGAAAACAGCATTGTCACTTGGAAATCGGTTTCGCAGGAGCGGCTGGACTCCAAGAAGCTTAAAACCGAACACCCCGCTCTCTACAAGGAATACGCAACCAAAACCACATACCGCAGATTTTCAATACAGTCGTTTGTGAAGGAAAAGGAGTAAGATTATGAATACAACTACCCTGAAAAACCGTTTGGCAACCAAATCCGTTGAAGCAACGGCAAGTCCTCATTCCAAATCCGATTCGTTCCAATCGACAATTACGGAATATGCCGCACTTAATAACAATTCGCTTGAAATTATCGAAGAGAATCTGAAAAAGCAGCCCATGTCGCTTCAGCTTTTCGATATAGTCAAGGCTCCCACGGGCGGTTCTACGGTGTTTACTGTTCCGGGAATTTTCGGAGATGAAACCGTAAAATCACTGACAGGAATTATTCTGGACTACACAACGCCCCGTGCATACTGGGATACTCCCGACCCCGTCGAGGGAACACCTCCGATATGTTTCAGCGAGGACAGCATAGTGTCACATGACGGAAGGTCGTGTCGTGAGTGTCCCTACAACGATTTCGGCTCAAGGGACGGAGAGAGCAATGCCAAAGCCTGCAAGGAATCGGTGGTGCTGTTTCTGCTCCGTCCCGACAGCATTATGCCGTTGGTAGTGCGCGTTCCCGCTTCAAGCAAGCGTATTTTTCAAAGATACGTAACAAGGCTTATAGGAAAGATGATTCGCATTTCCGGTGTTGTTACAAGAATAACCCTTGAGAAGAAAACCAACAGAACCGGTCAGCCTTATGCCGTGTATAACTTTGAGGCGATCGATGAGCTTGATTCCGCGGAAAGTGAGAATGCACGGTTTTTTGGCCGAAGTTTTATGGAGAAAATAAGTATGAGTGATTGTCCGGCAGCACCTATCACAACGGAAGGTTAACAAATTAATCCCCCTTGAACCCAAAAGCTCAAGGGGGATATCGTTATTTTGAAATTTCCTCGAATACAGTTCGCAAACTCTTTCCCTATTATAAGACCATTTTTTCCAAAATGGAGCGTGTCATCTTACTGTAATTTGGAGAAAATTTATCGCATTTTGGGGTTATAGATGTCGATTCAAAATTGTGTTGCGTACAATGCCCAATAATAGGGGACATATTTGTTATGTCATTATCACAGTCAGATTCCCAAAATTTGCAAAACCTACAGATACAATATTCAGGTGGAACAGCGAGTGTTGATTGAGGATTAGCAATTCTTTCAGCTTCTATACGCTCACGCATCTTTCGGTCGTTTTCCTCGGCTGCAATACGCTTATTCTCTTTTGGGACCTCTTTCTCAAGTGCAATACGTTCACATTCGATTTCAGCGGCTTCCTTGTCTAACTTCCGTTTAGTTTTTTTAATTGACGATAACTTGTGTTTTTCGTCTTTGTGAATTTGTTGCTGTTTAAATATTTCTACGATTTTAGGATCAATGTTTAAATCAGGATCATCAATTTGCAACCCCTCCATTCCCATCAAAATTATAAACTGATTAAGAATGCTGAAACACAGAATATCAAAATTCTCTGTTTCTATGTCAATTACATAATCCTTGTCATTGTTTTCTGTGATTATTTTTTTAAATTCCTTTTGACATCTAAAAACGGATTCCTCCCCGAATCTCCGTATATACATATACAATTCCTGCTTTTTTCCCTTTTCAAGCACCGGTTCGGGGTAATAGCTTCTTACATCACAATTCCGCTTGCTGTTCTCGGATGATGTTATCCACTTCCTAACGGTACCTTCCAAAGGCGTGGCTCTGGCAGTTTTTTCAAAAAGCCTCCATAATGATTTGGCAGCTTCTGTTTGATTCCGTTTTGTGTTCTTGTTCAAAAATACTAAGCCAGTCGCAAAATCTCTTAAATCCATATCATTGTCTCCTCTTCTCTGGAAAAAAGTTGAATTGTTGTTCCTTATCACAAGCCAAATTCTGTGTACCAAGAATGTCCGGGAAATTTCACCAACAATGTCTGAAAAAAAGGGTGTATAATAAAAACACAAGGAACATCAGATTCCGGCTTCATACGAATTATTAGGTTTGGTTTACTAACGATTATACCATAATCTTCCTAACAAATCAATACCTAATGTAAAATTCGTTGGATTTTAGAAGGTTCGCAGATGCTTCTTGAATTATTTAAGAAAGGAATGATGTATTGTGAGTAAAAAACACAAGTACAAGTTACAAGGCGAGGAGGTCTATGCTCAATTTGCTCCATCTGAACAACGCAAAAGTGAAAAGGATTTTACCGAGGTGCCAAAGGAGAACCTGTTAGATATTCATAGTTCTTCGTTGTGTTTCGGAACGCCCAAAAATGAGAAAGATTTCTCAAGCTTGGTTGGAATGAAGATGGGAGAAGAGGGGCATAGCCTAATAATCGGGGGTAGTGGCAGTGGAAAAAGTACCGGCATAATTAACCCAACATTGGCATTATGGAAAGGAGCGATCGTTGTCACTGACATCAAAGGCGAGCTTTCCGCGTTCTATAATGAGTTATGTGATAAGGGGAAGGTAAAGCGACTGGCAATCGTTTTTGATCCAACAAGTCGGGATTCGCCTTGCTATGATGTTTTTTATCTACTTATACATGACGACCCTTGCAATCTGGTAGAAAATGCAAAGATGATAGTATATGCTATCTTTCCAAGTGCTACAGAGGAAAAAGACAAATTCTGGAGAGAAAGTGCTCAATCCCTTTTTCTCGCAATATTGTTGTACTGCTTTGATGTAGGTTTTAGTTTTAATGAAACGATTGTTTTTATCATGTCATCAAGTATTTCTGATATATATGACAGGATAAAAAACGGTTCGTATGACTTGCCTAAAATGTACATGGGTTCATTTGGCGGTATGACATATGAAGTGATTTCGATAATTGACCGAGAACTCAGGAACGGACTTGCTGTATTCATAGAGCCTAATGTCCAAAATGCTCTGAAGGGAGAGCGTGACGGTGAAAAGCCTTTCACTTGGGATATGCTTGATGAATACAATATATTTCTGAGTGTCCCTGAATCTCGTATTGAGGCATGGAGTGGGTTAATTAATCTGATGTACGCTCAGCTGATGTACCATTTATCACTTCGTCCGGACAAGCACTCGCCTTCGGGGGCAAACAATATACCTACGTTGCTGCTTATGGATGAGTTTCCCAGGTTTGGCAAGTTGGACTGGATAAAAAATGCAGTAGCAACCCTGCGAAGCAAATCGGTTAATCTATGCCTTGTAGTTCAAAGTCTCGCTCAGCTCGACAGTATTTATGGTATTAGTGATCGGCGAATTATTATGGATAACTGCCAATTCAAAGCTATTCTGAACGCCAATGATCCTGAAACTCAAAAAACGATTTCAGATCTTATCGGCACAATGACTTTTCGGGAACCTAGCACAACCGATAATTACGACATAGATATGGATTTTACCGGCAGCAGTGAAAGCATATCATCATGGCGCGACTATATTGTACATCCCCATGAACTATCAACCTTGAAAGATGTTATACTGCTTACTCCAAACGGAAATTGTAGAATCGACAAACTAAAGATATTTAGTTGTGAAAGTTCTTTCTTAGGTAGTACAAATATGTCCGGAGACTTTGTTGACCAAGCTGTTCCGGAGCCGGTTATCCACGAAGCAAAAGCTGTGCTTATGGATTCACTTGATAAAGAATGTGTAAACAATATTATTTTTGCTACATCAGTTGAGGTCGTCAAACGTTAAATACTATGGAGGGTTTTGCAATGCCATATTCAATAAAAGAAATTTATGAGAAGCTTGATAGAATTGAGCGAGAGTCCAGAATTCAGAGACGACAGGAGAGGGAAAAGAAGAAAAAGGAATCCCAACGCCGTTACTACATCGTTGGCGAACTTTTCTGCAAATATTTTCCGGACGTTAACGATTTGAAGCCCGGTACAAAATCAGAGAATGAGATTGAGTTTCAGGCTCTGGATCGATTTTTAAGCCAGCTATCCGGTGAGCCCGAACAAGAGGTTTTCAGGCAAATTATCAAGGACTGCCGAGGCAGCCAAAATCGGGTCACAAACACTGAATGTGTAAGTGGACAAACAGAGGGAAAGGAGGAGATACGTGATGGCTAATTATCATCTTGAGGTAAAGAATATTTCACGCGGCGCGGGCCATTCGCTCGCCCGATTGCTGAACTACATATGTGGCAGAGAGGTAGCGGATAACTATCTCGGGAGGAAGTTTTCAAGGAAGAGAAATGATGTTCTCTTTACAAAGGTTTTTCTTCCGGCAAATGCTCCGCCGGATTATTGTGACCTGCAGCACCTTTGCGATGAGATTGAGAAATCCGAAAAGAGATATGATGCTCGTACCGGCAGAGAATTTATTTGCTCTCTGCCCAACGAGCTTCCCTATGACGAATTGGAGAAAATCGTATCAGAATTTATTGAGGAATGCTTCACATCACGCGGTGTTTGTGCCGTTGCGGCAACCCACGAAGGTAGAAATGAAACAGATCCTTCTCGAAACAATCCCCATGTTCATATTATAATATCCACGAGAACCGCCGACAAAGATGGCTTTAGTAAGAAAAAAGCCCGTGAATTTGACAAGCGAGAGTGCGTGGGCATCTGGCGCAAGAAATGGGAATTGGTGCTGAACCGTGCTTACGAGCGCAGCAAACGACCGGAGAGGGTAAGCTGTGAAAGCTATGAGATCCAAAGGAACACCGATATAGAACCGACAATTCACTTATCAAGAATTGATTGGCAGAAGGAGAAACGTGGAGAACGCACTCCTAACGGTGATATTAAGCGTGAGATTTCCAAAAGAAATCAAGAGAAACGCCAAGAAAAAGAACGTAAACGTAAAAAAATGAGAGGACGTAGTATTTCAAGATAATTCCTCGCATATTTTACTTCTCTGATTATATATTCTCCTTAGCGAAAGGAGGTAAAAATCATGCAGAGAAGTACCTTTTACAATATTTCCAATTAGGTGGAAATATTGGGCTTGTCAGATCTATATATTTAATATGAGGTGATAATAATGAATGTTGTAGTACATACGCCCAACATTAGCGAGACGGAGCGGAAGAAGAAAATGAACTACATAACAGACGAGATGCTCAAAATCGCAAAACGTGTTGACGATAAGAAGAAGTTAAAGAATAAGAAGAGTGCATGAATTAAGGTGGGGTGTACTTTTGTACATCCCGCTTTTTTACCTTGGTTACTTATTGAATTTTCAAGATGTAACGGAAAAACGAAAGCGAGGGTGATTACAAAATGGTAGCTATTTATTGCAGACAGTCCGTGGATAAGAAGGATAGTATCAGTATTGAAACTCAGGAAGAGCAGTGTCGGAAAAATCTTAAAGAGAACGAAAAAGACAGCGTGCAGATATACAGCGATAAGGGTTTCAGCGGTAAGGACACCAACAGACCTGATTTTCTGCGGCTGATGGCTGACGTTGAGGCAGGTAGAATAGACAAGGTTATTGTTTATAAGATTGACCGAATAAGCCGTTCCGTTCTCGATTTTGAGCTGACTTACCGCGAGTTGAAACAGCATAATGTTGACTTTATTTCGGCGACCGAGAATTTCGATACCACAAGTATCACGGGTGAAGCTACGCTCAGAATAATTCTGACCTTTGCACAGCTCGAACGCGAAACTATCCAGAAACGCGTTACCGATAACTTTTACAGCCGTGCTGAAAAGGGCTTTTTTATGGCAGGAAGAGCTCCGCTTGGGTATGTTAAAGTGGAAGATGAAATCGAGGGGAAAAAGACTAGCAGATTACAGGAAGACCCCGATACAAGCCATATTATCAGATATGTCTATGACTGCTATCTGAACGGCGATTCCATCGGAACAATTGTATCTAAACTTAACGAGCCAAACTGTGAAATCGAACATAACGTGAGATTTACAAACGTGCGTATTGCACGCATACTTGCAAATCCCGTGTATGTCCGTGCAAATGCAGATGTCTATGCTTACTACAAGAGTGCGGGGGCAATTCTGTACAATGATGTCGAGGAGTTCGACGGTCTGCACGGCCTGACGATTTACGGCAGGCGGCAGGGCAAAAAGAAGAGCAAGTTT
>JBJESA010000267.1:0-1748 GCA_051882535.1 Oscillospiraceae bacterium | reverse complement strand
TGCTCCTAAGCCAGAGGCTGCACCCAAGGCAGAAGCTGCACCCAAGGCAGAAGCTGCACCCAGGGCACAAGAAGCACCTAAGGCACAAGCTTCCCACAAGCCTGCTCCTAAAGCAAAGGCTGCTCCTACAATAAAGCTCGAGGAATCGGAGGAAACCCCTTCCAAACCGCAGCCTGCCGTATCAAAAGCAACAATGGCTCCGGTAAAGCATACCGTGCATCTGGACGATGACAAGTACTGATATTGCACAAATCGTGAAACAGTATTGATTCAGACCGGCGAAAAATCCCGTAATGTAACTAACCGTGCCGGTATACAATGTGTACCGGCACGGATTTTGTAAAGGAGAAAGATTATGGTTGATGTCAAGGAATTTGGGTATTTTCAAGGTTATCGCTGCGAATTGGTGACGCTTAAAAACAAGTCGGGAATTTCCGCGGGGCTTACTAATTTCGGTGCTGCTGTGGTGTCGCTCTCTGTTCCCGACAAGAAAGGCAAGTTCGCTGATGTGGCACTCGGGTACGATACTCTGGCAGAGTATGCAGACGGAAATTCCTGTTTCGGTGCGACAGTCGGACGTTTCGCAAACCGTATCGGCGGTGCGAAATTCTCCCTTAACGGCGTTGAATACTCGCTTGATAAGAACGATGGCGAAAACACCCTCCACAGCGGATTTTTCGGTTACAACAAGCGTGTGTGGACAATTGAGAATATAGAAGACGGCGATGAGCCGTTTGTGGAATTCGGCTACTTAAGCCCCGATGGTGAACAGCATTTCCCCGGAAATCTTAAAATCATCGTTCGTTACACTGTCACCGAAAACGCTCTGAAAATTGAGTACAAAGCCGTTTCCGATAAGGATACTATCGTAAATCTCACCAACCACTCCTATTTCAACCTCAAGGGCGAGGGAAATGGCGATGTCAAGGACCATGTGGTGCAGATTAACGCAAAGCAGTATACCCCTGTAGACAGCGGTCTTATCCCCACGGGGCTTCTTGCGTATACCACAGGCACTCCGTTTGATTTCCAGAAACCCAAGCGTGTGGCAGAGGATATGGACAACGGCAGACTGCCGAACGGTTACGACCACAACTTTGTTCTTGGCAGTCCCAAGGAAATGCGTACTGCCGCAGTAGTCTACGAGCCGACCACCGGACGTGAAATGACGGTAACTACCGACAGCCCCGCTGTGCAGTTCTATATAGGAATAGGACTTAATAACGAAAAGGGCAAGAACTCCCATGTTTACAACAAGTACGCGGGACTGTGCCTTGAAACGCAGTTTTCCCCCGATACTCCGAACAAGCCATCTTTCCCGAGCTGTGTGCTGAAAGCGGGCGAGGAATACAACTACACCACAATCTATTCCTTTGACGTAAAGTAATTCTTTAATTTTGAAAAAATCAAGCGGCAGATTTATTCTGCCGCTTTTGTCGTTCAGGACATATTTTTCAAATCCTCGGCGTCGAGATAATCTTCGGTGTACTGCTTTGTAAGCAGCGAGCGGGGGATATAGTCGTTGTACTTTCCCGAAATCTCGCAGTCCTCGGGGATTTTGAATTCGTACTTGTCCGCACCGTCTTGCTGAATTTCGTCCAGTACCTTGATAATCGCTTCCACTCCCATACTCGTCTTGACTTGAATACACACAGGAATGTAGCGTGAAACCCAGAGTTCCGCGTCCAGTCCGTGCAGCCGCATTGCGTAGACCAATGCACTCGCCCCACGCGTTCCAAGGAACGGGA
>JBJESA010000266.1:0-7477 GCA_051882535.1 Oscillospiraceae bacterium | reverse complement strand
TGTTTGCAGAATCATCTGTCCCACATAAAGCAAAGCCGCCATAACGCCGGGTTTTGAGGTGCAC
The DNA here is from genome assembly GCA_051882535.1 of Oscillospiraceae bacterium. Lineage (GTDB taxonomy): Bacteria > Bacillota > Clostridia > Oscillospirales > Ruminococcaceae > CAG-115. The sequence continues at coordinate 7,413 of JBJESA010000266.1, read as the reverse complement.
AGTCCCAATGACAAGTATACCGAGATGATAAACGAGTTGTAAATCGCAATCAGCAGCGATGACAGAAGCATAATTCCCACTGTCACCTTATTATTCTCAAACATCATATTGCACAGCAGTCCCGATACTACCGCAGCCGCAAAGGTTGTGGCGAATACCGTTGTCGGATAAATCACAAATTTCGGCAGAAGATAGCTCTTGTACTGCAAACCGCTGCACATGGGGACTATCATAGCACGCTTCTTCTGTTCGCCGCCTGCTGCAGACATAAGCAGCAGCATAATCACAAGAACGGGGCCTGCTGCAAATGTTGTAATGGTCGTGGAAAACATTACTCCCGCATCCTTGTACAGGTCGAGCATATCGTTCATACCCATTTCGCCGAGCATTGCGTTAAGCGAATCCATCGGGTCTTCGGGGTTGGACGGTGCCTTGACGGTAAAGCCCTCAACCGAGTCGGAATCGACAGCTGCGGCTGTTTCACTCAGGATAGCACCAAAAATATCGGTGACATTTTCGGACTTGCTCTGCTCCGGCTTTGATTCATCGGGGGTGAGGGTGTCGCTCTCGCTCAATTCGGGTGCCATCATATCAAGCATAGTCGATGTGAACTTGAACATCAGCGGATTTCCCAGTGCGAATGAGAACATCACGATTACCACCGCCAAAAAGCGGAATGTACGGAAGAACTGCATCTTCTCTTTCTTGAAACTGTATTTCAACTGCATATCAGCCTGCCACCTTTCTGAAAACTTCGTCAAGAGTTGCCGTTCCGATGTGGAAGTCCTCTACAATCATCTCATTATCCGCAATAATACGCACAAGACGCTTTGCGGCTTCTTCCGAATTGTCCGTACCGAAACGGAAAACGCCCGCGTCGGTGAGTTCCGCACGTGCAAAGTCCACCTTTAGCAGTGCGATTTTCTGTTCCTGAGTGAGATTTTTCACGGTGAGAGTGATTACGTCGCCGCCGTGCTTACGCATAATCTCCTTTATATCGCCCTCTTCCACCAACACGCCGCCGTTCATAATGCCGATTCGGTTTGCCACTCTTTCAACATCGGGGAGAATGTGTGTGGAAAGAATAATGGTGCTGCCCATTTCTTTCAGGCGGTTGATGATTTCGATTACCTCGCTGCGTCCCTGCGGGTCGAGTGCGGAAGTCGGCTCGTCAAAAATCAGCAGGTCGGGATTGCGGAAAATAGCCGCACCCATTCCCAGACGCTGCGTCATTCCGCGGGAGAAGCCCTTGGTGCGGCGGTCGGCAGAGGCACGAAGTCCCACGATGTCCAACACCTCGTCCGCACGCTTGGGAATATCGCCCTCGTAGTTTGCACACGCACCGATATACTCAAGATATTCGCGGGCGGTCATATAGTTGAAAATCATCGGGCTTTCGGGGAGATAGCCCACCTTGACAGGCTTTTCGGGAGTGCTGCCCAGTGCGATTTCGCCGTCGTCCTTGGGGAGAATATCGCATATGATGTTCATGGTGGTAGTCTTGCCGCAGCCGTTTCTTCCTAAGAAGCCGTACACGTCGCCGTCATACACGTCCATATTCAGCCCACGCAGAACAGGGAAATTGTTGAAGCTCTTTTTCAGATTTCTTATTCTAACCATATTGGCGTCCTTTCTTGATTACTATTTAACAGAAGATATTCATTCAGGCTGTCGATAAAGGCACATCTACTTCGTCAACGGTGCCACGGCAGGCACAAAGCCTAGCCGTGACACCGTTTCCTCGTATCTGTACCTTTCTCGCCAGCCTGTTCTTACACTTTTTTCAACAAGCTGATATAATACACTATTAGTATAACACTATCCGAAAAATTTGTCAAGGGCATTTGCCACTTGCTTTTTTCGTGAAAATACGCTATAATGATAGGAGAGCAGAAAAAGGGCGAAGTACAGGAGAATTTGAGATATGAAGAAATTCTACATATTGGATATGGACGGCACTCTCTGCAACAGCATGGGCTATTGGCGAATGGAGTCGGCACATATTGTTGATTTTGAAGACCGCGAAAGGGTGGAGCCTGTCTACGGAAAGATGCGGGAGCATTACCGCGAAGATGTGAAGTTCAAGTCGGGAGCTTTGGAGTTCATCAAGAAAGCACGAGAGGCGGGAATTAAGATGTGCATAGCCACCGGCACTCGCCGAGATGTGGCAGAGCCGTTTCTGGAGAAAACGGGGCTGTTGGACTTGGTGGAGTTCTATATCGACTGCTACGAGGTTGCAGCGTTCAAGGACAAGCCGGATATTTACTTAAAAGCCGCCGAGCGATTGGGTGCGGATATCAAGGACTGTGTCGTGTTCGAGGATTCGGAGTACTGTGCCGAAACCGCAAGCAAGGCGGGATTCTTCGTAGTGGGCGTGTGGGACAAGTACACAAGCAAAGAGGGCGATGTCAAGAAGTTCTCGAACCTGTACATAGACGATTGGGAGAAAATTTCTCCGGAGATGATATAAGAAATCCCCCTCCGTGGCAGGAGGGGAATTTCAGTCTGTCGAAAAAGTCTTTTTTCTGCGAGAGGCACCCCCACCCCCTGCCCCCTCCCCAAAGGGGAGGGGGAGAAGTCGGGCACGTGCGTGCAAAAACGACGGACTTTGTCCGTCGTTTAGGCGACATGCATTGGGGGCTTCGCCCCCAAACCCCCATTTGTTTTTTGAAAACAAAAATTCCCCCGTCCTTTCGAACGGGGGAACGCTTATTTATTCTCGATAGAATTACTTCATATCTGCAATCGCTGCCTGTGCCGCTGCCAATCTTGCAATCGGAACGCGGAACGGCGAGCAGGATACATAGGTCAAACCAATCTTGTGGCAGAACTCAACGGAGGAAGGATCGCCGCCGTGCTCACCGCAGATACCTACGTGCATATCGGGACGAGTCTTCTTGCCGAGCGTAATCGCCATCTCCATCAGCTTGCCAACGCCGCTGCGGTCGAGCTTTGCAAACGGGTCGTTCTCGAAAATCTTCTTGTCATAGTACGCGTTGAGGAACTTGCCCGCGTCATCACGAGAGAAGCCGTATGTCATCTGAGTAAGGTCGTTTGTACCGAAGCAGAAGAACTCAGCCTCAGTTGCAATCTCGTCAGCGGTAAGAGCCGCACGAGGAATCTCAATCATAGTACCAACCTCGTACTTCATATCAGAGCCTGCCGCCTTGATTTCCTCGTCAGCGGTTGCTACAACAGTGTCCTTGCAGTACTTAAGCTCCTTGACATCGCCAACCAGCGGAATCATAATCTCGGGAACGATGTTCCAGTCGGGGTGCTTCTTCTGTACGTTGATAGCAGCACGGATTACCGCTCTGGTCTGCATCTTTGCAATCTCGGGATATGTTACCGCCAGACGGCAGCCACGGTGACCCATCATCGGGTTGAACTCGTGCAGAGATGCAATGATGTTCTTGATAGCCTCAACCGACTTGCCCTGTGCGTCAGCCAGCTTCTTGATGTCCTCTTCCTCGGTAGGAACGAACTCGTGCAGAGGCGGGTCAAGGAATCTGATAGTAACGGGACAGCCCTCAAGTGCCTCGTAGAGCTTCTCAAAGTCGCCCTGCTGATAAGGCAGAATCTTGTCGAGAGCAGCCTCACGCTCTTCAACGGTATCCGCACAAATCATCTCACGGAATGCCGCAATTCTGTCAGCCTCGAAGAACATATGCTCGGTACGGCACAGACCGATACCCTCAGCACCCAGCTCTCTTGCCTTCTTAGCGTCTGCGGGAGTATCAGCATTGGTGCGAACCTTCAGCACTCTGAACTTGTCAGCCCAAGCCATAATTCTTCCGAACTCGCCTGCGATTGTAGCGTCAACGGTCGGGATAATGCCGTCGTAAATGTTACCGGTAGAGCCGTCGATGGAGATTGCGTCGCCCTCGTGGTAGGTCTTGCCTGCCAGTGTGAACTTCTTGTTCTCCTCGTCCATTGCGATATCGCCGCAGCCGGATACACAGCAAGTACCCATACCGCGTGCAACAACGGCAGCGTGAGAAGTCATACCGCCGCGAACGGTCAGAATACCCTGAGCAGCCTTCATACCGGTGATATCCTCGGGAGAGGTTTCCAGACGAACGAGAACAACCTTCTCGCCGCGGGACTTCCACTCAACAGCGTCATCAGCTGTGAATACAATCTTACCGCAAGCAGCTCCGGGAGAAGCACCAAGTCCCTTGCCCACAGGAGTAGCAGCCTTGAGCGCCTTTGCGTCAAACTGCGGGTGGAGCAGAGTGTCGAGGTTGCGGGGGTCAATCATCGCAACTGCCTTCTTCTCGTCAATCATACCCTCGTCAACAAGGTCGCAGGCAATCTTGAGAGCAGCCTGTGCGGTTCTCTTACCGTTACGGCACTGGAGCATATAGAGCTTTCCGTTCTCAACGGTGAACTCCATATCCTGCATATCTCTGTAGTGGTCTTCAAGGATTCCGCATACCTTAACGAACTCCTCGTAAGCCTGCGGGAACTTGTCAGCCATCTGTGCGATAGGCATAGGAGTACGAACGCCTGCAACAACGTCCTCGCCCTGTGCATTGAACAGGAACTCGCCCATCAGCTTCTTCTCGCCTGTTGCGGGGTCACGAGTGAATGCAACACCGGTACCGGAGTTGTCGTTGAGGTTGCCGAATACCATCGGCATTACGTTTACCGCAGTACCCCAGCTGTAGGGGATATCATTGTCGCGGCGATATACGTTCGCTCTGGGGTTATCCCAAGAACGGAATACGGCTTCGATAGCGAGCTTGAGCTGCTCTACGGGGTCGGACGGGAAGTCCGTGCCGAGCTGCTTCTTATACTCTGCCTTGAACTGAACAGCCAGTTCCTTAAGGTCAGCAGCGGTGAGGTCAACGTCAAACTTAACGCCCTTCTTCGCCTTCATCTCGTCGATAAGCTGCTCGAAATATTTCTTTCCGACTTCCATAACAACGTCGGAGAACATCTGAATAAATCTTCTGTAGGAGTCGTAAACGAATCTCTCAAACTTAGGGTCGGGGTTGCCCGCAATCATAGCGGCAACAACCTCGTCATTCAGACCAAGGTTAAGAATAGTATCCATCATACCGGGCATAGACGCTCTTGCACCCGAACGAACGGAAACGAGGAGCGGGTTTTTGAGGTCGCCGAACTTCTTGCCGTTCTCCTTTTCCATCCAAGCAACGCCTTCCATAGCCTGCTGCATGATTTCGTCGTTGATTTTGCGGCCGTCCTCATAATACTGAGTACAAGCCTCGGTAGTGATGGTGAAGCCCTGAGGAACGGGAAGTCCGATCTCGGTCATCTCCGCGAGGTTCGCACCCTTACCGCCAAGCAGGTTACGCATTGTCATGTTACCTTCTTTGAAGGTGTAGACCCATTTTTTAGCCATTGGAATCATCCTCCTGAATATGGTTTATACCCCGCGGGTTTTGCGGGGCTGTCGGGGGCTTTGGGGGGAATTCCCCAATCCCTTAACTCTAAATCCTATTATAACAGATTTCCTAAAAAATTGCTAGATGTTTTTTATAAATTTTTGAAAAATTTTGCATTTTGTACAGTTTTTGAATGTAAAGCGTTACATTTGATATTTTTTTGACAAACTGATAAAAAAATCAAATCATTCTCCCGCCCGCCGAGGTTTATTCACCACTTGGCGGAGAATCGCGGGCAGTGAAAACCCGCCCCCTCAAAAAAAGGGGGGGGCGGGGTGGGGGTTAGTAACCTCTCATTGCTTTATACAAATCGCCTATATGTTCGTAGTCGTAGGTTTTGCCTTTGTAGGTTACTCGAATATTAACGCAGCCATCAAAAACCGGATAGCCAAAAATGGTTAAACTGTCGGGGATTATAATACTAGTAAGACTAATACAATCTGAAAAAGTACGATAGCCAATCTTGGTTACACTGTCAGGGATTAAAACACTTGTAAGTCCTGTGCAGCCGCTGAAAGCAAAATCGTCAATCTCAGTTACACTGTCGGGAATTGTAACGCTTGTAAGCCCTGTGCAGTTCAAGAATACAGAATGGGAAATCGTGGTTAAGTTGTCGGAAATTGTGACGCTTTTAAGCCCTGTGCAGCCGCAGAAAGCAAGTATGCCAATCACAGTCACGCTGTTGGGGATTGTAACGCTTGTGAGCCCTGTGCAGTCGTCGAAAGCAAGTTTGCCAATCTCGGTTACACTATCCGGGATTATTACGCTTGTAAGGCTTGTGCAGTCGCTGAAGGCATTTTCGCCGATCTTGTCCACGTTGTTGGGGATTGTGATGATTCCTATTTTGCCATTAGGGCAACGCAAAAGGGTTGTTTCACTGACTTCGTTTTTTTCGCATAACATACCGTCAATTGATAGGTATTTTTGATTTCCTTTATCTACATCTATCATGGCAAGTTCTGTGCAATCATAGAAAGCATCCTCGCCAATCGTGGTCACGCTGTCGGGGATTTTTACGCTTGTAAGGCTTTCGCAGCCATAAAATGCACAACCGCCAATCGTGGTCACACTGTCGGGAATTATAATACTTGTAAGTTCTATGCAACTGCAGAAAGCAGCATCGCCAATCATAACAACAGGCTTATCCTCCAAGGTATCGGGTATTCTTACTTCCGAAAATTCTCCGACATATTTGGTGACTACCATACCGCCAAGTTCGCTGTTGTACACATACTCAAACTCACTTGCGTCTGTCACGGGAATATCTTTATCGTCCCGATTATCATCGGAATAGCTGCTTTTGTCCTCATCTCTGTCCTTGTCCCTATCGCGTGACGGTTCATCATTGTCGCAAGCCGTAAACAGCATTGCCGCTGACAGCACAAGTGCCAGCCATGTCTTTCGTTTCATTTTCTTTTCCTCCGTATGTGTTAATTATCGAAAAATTCCGCATAATAACAATTACGCAAGTACATTATAGCGGATTTTCCGCTAAAAGTCAATAGGTTTTCTAAAATACGGTATAATTAAATCGGTGATTACAAATGATAACGCATTACAAAAGAATTCGTGAATTACGCGAGGACAGCGACCTCAAGCAAAGAGAGCTTGCCGAAATACTCGGTTGCAGTCAGCGTGTCTACAGCAACTACGAACGCGGCGATTTGGACATTCCCACCGAGGTGCTTATAAAACTGTCGCGGCACTACGGCGTGAGCGTGGACTATATCCTCGGTCTGACCGATAACAAAGTACAATATAAATGATAGGGGGCTTTTGAAGTCCCCTATTGTTGTAATCGCCTAAAAACCCGCTTTTCCTGCCCCACAACAACCGTTCTTCAAATTGGAAAAAATATTTTGAAAATTTCCGGAAAAACCTCTTGACAAACTTCGAGCGTTGTGTTATAATATAAAAGTCGTTGAGTTTAGGTCGACGGCGGGCTGTATGCTGGTGTAGCTCAGTTGGTAGAGCAGCTGATTTGTAATCAGCAGGTCGGGGG
>JBJESA010000265.1:0-1760 GCA_051882535.1 Oscillospiraceae bacterium | reverse complement strand
AAAGACAATGGGAGAGTGCGAGGTCTTTCGTATCTCCGAACACCAGTACAAGCCGTTGAAGATCGGAAGTCCGATATCCATAAGCGTGAGGTGCGGGCTGAACGTGGTATATTCTCCAACGATATTGCGGAAATCTTCCGCGATTTTCGCCTCGAAACCCAGCCCATCAAGGTGAGTGCGGATACTGTTTGCAATATCGAAATCGTCCTCAACAATAAAAATCTTGTACATAGCAATCCCCCATTCTTTGATACTACAATTATAATATTTTAAGATGGAAAAGTCAAGCAAAAATAAAAAGTCAGAAATTCGTAAGAATTCCTTTATGAAATCCGCAAGAAGATTTTTCCAATATGTGATAGAATAGATTCATAAAATATTTGGGGGGAATAATTATGAACAAGAAGAAAAAACTTTCAATCGGGTGGATAATCTCAATTATAATTCTGACTATCAGCATTGTAGCAGTAACAGTATTTATCTGGGTGAATGCGGTGCTCTCGAAGCCCAAGGGCGAAGCGGCGAGAATTCCCGCCGACCCGCTGCTCATTCTCGTAAACAGCGAATATCACATTCCGGCGGGGTACGATGTGAAATTGATGGAACTCTCCAACGGGCAGAAGATAGACGAGCGGATTTATCCCGACTTGCAGCAGATGTTTGACGATATGCGGGCATTGGAGTACAGTCCTTATGTTCGCGAGGGATACCGCACGGGAAAAGAACAGAAAGAAATCCTCGTTGACCGCATTGTGGATTTCATACAAGCGGGATATTCGCCTATAAAGGCGTTCAAACTGGCGAGGAGCGAAGTCGCCGCAGTCGGCAACAGCGAACATCAGTTAGGTTTGGCGGTGGATATCAATCCGTACAGCGGCTCACCGAATGAGTGGGGCGTGTACTCTTGGCTTGACGAGAACGCGTGGCAGTACGGCTTTATTCTGCGTTACCCCGATGGAAAAACGGACGTCACAGGCATCACCTACGAACCGTGGCATTACCGCTATGTGGGAAAAGAAGCCGCCAAGGAAATACATAGCAGAGGGATTACATTAGAGGAATATATTCTTAATGAATAACAAAAAAGGCGAGGTAAAATACCCCGCTTTTTTGTTTCTCATAAAATTTTCTGATTTTTCAAAATCCCCCCTTGACAATATTCAAGTGGTGTGCTATACTGTGTATAGTGTATATATACAGTTTTATTAAGAGGTGCACAACAGTATGGATATTATACTAAGCAACTCGTCTGACGAACCAATTTACGCACAGATTATCTCGCAGATAAAAGCACAGATTATGAGCGGCGAATTGGCGGCGGGTGAGGCTCTTCCGTCAATGCGGGTGCTGGCTCAGCAATTGCGAATCAGCGTTATCACCACGAAACGTGCTTACGAGGACCTTGAGCGGGAGGGTTATATCGAAAACTTTGCGGGCAAGGGCTGCTTCGTCAAGCGGCAGAACACCGATTTTCTCCGTGAGGAAACCGTTCGCCGTGTGGAGGAACTGCTCGGAAAAGCCTGCGAAACGGCTAAAATGTGCGATTTGTCGCTGGACGAAATGAAGGAAATTCTCGAACTGATTTACGGAGGGGAAAACTATGAGTGACATCACGAATTACGAGAACGCAATCGAAATCAAGGGACTGACCAAGAAGTATGACGGCTTCACGCTTGACAACGTTTCGTTCAATGTGCCGAAAGGCACGGTTATGGGCTTTATCGGGCAGAACGGTGCGGGAAAAACCACAACTTTGAAAG
>JBJESA010000264.1:0-1771 GCA_051882535.1 Oscillospiraceae bacterium | reverse complement strand
CAGAGGAGTCTTCTTATCGAGTGCCTCACCCGAGTATGAATAGAATGCGGTAGGAATGTACAGCGAACCATTCTTTACAAATGCGTAAGAGGTAGGATCCCAAGCGGTATAGCCTCTCGCTTCAAAAGTAGCACGCAGACCGCCGGACGGAAAACTCGAAGCATCAGGCTCACCCTTGATAAGTTCCTTACCCGAGAACTCCATAATTACTGTGCCGTCGCCCATCGGCGAGATGAAGCTGTCATGCTTCTCGGCGGTGATACCTGTCATCGGCTGGAACCAGTGAGTGTAGTGAGTAGCACCTTTCTCGATAGCCCAGTCCTTCATAGCGGAAGCAACAACATCTGCAATAGAACTGTCAAGCTCCTTGCCCTCGGCAATAGTATTCTTGAGTGCCTTGAAAACATTCTTGGGAAGACGCTGTTTCATCGTTTCCTCATTGAACACGTCAATACCGAACTGCTCCACAACATTAAACATTTCGTCCATTGTCCTAAGTCCTCCTGAAATCTTAATTGCAAAAAAACGGCGTACGAATACAGTCATCGTCTGACCAGATTCCGAAACGCCGTTGTTTCTTATGCTCTTATTATACCAAAAACGAATTCATTTGTCTATCTCATTAATCAACAAAATAAGCAAAAATTTATTGGTACTTTTTATAGATAATTCACAAAGAAATGCAATTTCTGTCCTTAAAAAATTCTAAATCAGTATTTTCAAAGAGAAAATTTAGCATTTTTTGCAAGATTTAAATCGCATTCTTTCAGAATCACTTGGAGAACTTCTCCTTTATCTTATCGAAGAAGGACTTCCGCTTCTCGTAATTCTCGTCCTTCAGCGTGCCCTCGAATGCCTCAAGTGCCTCTCTCTGAGCCTTGGAGAGTTTCTTGGGAACCTCGACATTGATTTTCACCATCTGATCTCCCCTGTCGCCCTCGGAACGCTGAAGCCTCTGAACGCCCTTTCCACGGAGTCTGAATACCGTACCCGGCTGTGTTCCCGCAGGCACCTTGTAGCTCACCATTCCGTCAATCGTGGGAACTTCAATTTCCGCACCCAGAACAGCCTGAGAATAGGTAATCGGGAAATCAATCCAGATATTGTAATCATCACGCTCAAATACGGGGTCTTTTCTGACGGAAAGACGCACCTTAAGATCTCCACGAGGACCGCCATTCGAACCGACATTACCCTGTCCGCGAACATTGAGCGTTACTCCGTCATCAACACCCGCAGGCACCTTGACGGATACTGTCTTCTTGGCTGACACCTTTCCCTGTCCACTGCACTTCGGACAAGGATTTTCAACAATCTTACCTCTGCCTCCGCACTTGGGACAAGTCTTCTGGGACTGCATCATGCCAAACGGAGTACGGTTGGAAACCGTAACCACTCCTCTGCCCTTACAGTCGGGACATGTAATCGGTGATGTTCCTGCCTTTGCTCCGGTGCCCTTACAGTCGGGACACTCGTCCTGAACAGTCAGTGTAATATCGTGGGAAACGCCCTTGCAAGCCTCCATAAAGTCAACTTCGAGAGCAACCGTAATATCCGAACCACGTCTGGGGGAATTCGCCGAAGACGCACGTGTTCCGCTGCCGAAACCGCCAAATCCTCCCAATCCGCCGCCACCAAAGATATCCGCAAAGATATCGCCGAGGTCAACACCGTCAAATCCGCCTGTGAAGTTTGCACCACCGCCGCCATAGCTGGGATCAACACCTGCGAAGCCAAACTGGTCATACTTCGCACGCTTATCCGGATCACT
>JBJESA010000263.1:0-1783 GCA_051882535.1 Oscillospiraceae bacterium | reverse complement strand
CCTCGATTGGTCATGCGTACGAGGCAATTGAGAATGACTACGACGACGGCTCTTTCGATTATTACGACAAGCGTATCAACAAGATGATGTACAAGAAAGGTGCAATAAAAGCGATTGCGGCACAGTCGAAGATTCTCAAAATTAAGGACAATGTGGAAGAAGCGGACAGAAGATTTCAGGAATTCCAAAAGGAGCATACGCCTTACATCATCGAGCGATTAGAGCAATGGCGATTGGATATGCTGTGTGCTTTGACGGCGGTGAAGGAGAGATTCGGCGAACATCTTGACTTGTCCAACGGCGTTGCGGCGAGTGGACATTCGCTTGGTGGTGCGGTTGCGTATGCTCTTTGCAAGACGTGCAATGAGATTACGTGCGGATTGAATATTGACGGTGCTCTTTTTGGTGAGTACAGCGATTTGGTGATGAAAAAGCCTTTTTACCAGATTTCCTGCAAGGAGAATTGGAACGTGGAATCCGGCGTGCTGCTGAGGAGAGAAGCGGTGGTACATACTGCGGTTTTCTCGAAAATGAAGCATATTGGATTTACGGATATTAAGTTCTTTGCGAATATGCCTATGCTGGTTGGAAAACTTTCCGCAGACGTTATGTACTCGCATTTGCTGAAATGTCATTTGTCGTTTCTCGACAAGTATCTGAAGCGGCTGGATACCGAGATAAATCAATCGGAATGCCCCGATGTTGTAATCAAGACCATTGAGTGAGAAGAAGGGAATAAATATTCGTAAGTGAAATAGAAATATCGCTGGAATCAGTGACGAAAAACTTTTTTTAAAAAATTTGAAAAAACCTCTTGACTCTCCTTTTAGGGGATAGTTTATAATAACAGCAAGGAGGAGATGATATGTTGAAGATTGGTGAATTTTCAAAGCTCTCGCTTATTACGGTGAAAGCACTGAGGTTTTACGAGAAAGAGGGGCTGCTGATTCCCGCGGCTACTGACGAGTGGACGGGGTATCGGTATTACGACACCTTCCAGCTGGAAACAGCGGCGAGGATAAAAGCGTACCGACAGCTGGATCTCTCGATTGACGAAATCAAGGCGATTTTCTCCGGTGCACAGGAGAAGGACATTCTCACCGAAAAGGCGGAGCAGTTGAAACGACAGCAATCCGATATCGGCATACGTCTTTCCATTATCAATCATATTTTGGAGGTAGATAGTATGAAGTACAATGTTGTTATCAAGGAAATCCCCGAGTATATTGTTTATTCAGAGGAGAGAAAACTCGCAAGCTATGCAGACGCGATGAGTTTTATTCCCGAGTCGGGTGCGGAGTGCAAACGGCTCAATCCCGATTTGGAGTGCGTCAATCCGTCTTACGAGTTTATGGAGTATCTGGACGGAGAGTACAAGGAATCTGACGTTCTCGTAAGACATAACCAGGCAGTCACCAAGATGGGCGTGGAGAGCGACAGAATCAAATTCAGAAAAATCCCTGCGACCAAGGTGCTTTCCATTTTCCACAAGGGAGCATACGACCAAATCGGCGAAGCGTATGCGTATCTGATGAAGTACGCGGAGGAGAATGGCTATAAGGCGTCGGGACTGATGAGAGAATCCTACATAGACGGAATCTGGAATAAGGATTCTGTGGAGGATTGGCTTACCGAAATCCAGATGCCGATTTCAGACTGACGATAAAGGCACATCTGATTGAAATTTGTTAATAGTGTAGCCCCGTCGGTGACGGGGCTACAGGCTGACGATAAAGGCACATCTACTTCGTCAACGGTGCCACGGCAGGCACAAAGCCTAGCC
>JBJESA010000262.1:0-1786 GCA_051882535.1 Oscillospiraceae bacterium | reverse complement strand
TAGCCAACAGCCAGTCGAGAGTAGGAGTATTAGCCTCAGTAACCGCATCGCCAAGACCGGTCTTGGAATATCCAACACCGTCCATAACTACCAATAAAATTGGTTTTGACATCTATTATATACCTTCTTTCGTTGAATTATAAATCAAACAAATCACTGTGAGAGCCGGTGGAAGTCAAGAGCAATATCAGTTTGTCGTTATCAATTTTATAAATTAGCAGCCAATCTGGTTGAATATGACATTCACGAAAACCTTTAAAATTTCCAACAAGACTATGATCCTTATATTTTTCAGGTAAGGATTCACCATTTGAGAGCAACTCAATAACCTTAAAAAGCAAACTCAAATCATAGCCACGTTTTTTAATGACCTTGAAGTCATGCTTAAAACTGCTGGTCATTTCGAGTGTGTATTTCATGATTCTAAATCCTCAAAGAGCTCTTGAACGCTGTTGTAGCTTTTAGCTTTGACTTTTCCCGAGATGATATCCTCAGCTTCCTGCATTGCTGTCAGAGTTTTCTCGTTGGGGATTCCCATATTCTGAACACCGCTAAACATTAAAACAAACCCTTTTAACTGTTCTTCGTTAAGATTATCCAAGATATAATATGCCATTTCCTTAATACTCATAAGAATAACCTCCCCTCACAGAGTAAAACGGTTACGCTCAGTTCGCCTCGGCAGCCTTGATAATCGTTGTGAAATCAGCAGCCTTGAGAGAAGCACCGCCGATAAGTCCGCCGTCAACGTTGGGCTTCTTAACGAGTTCTTCAGCGTTGCCTGCATTCATAGAGCCGCCGTACTGAATGGTAATCGCGTCTGCGGTTGCCTTGTCGTACTTCTTCTCGAGCTGTGCTCTGATAAAGCCGCAAACTTCCTCTGCCTGCTCCGCAGTAGCGGTCTTGCCCGTACCGATTGCCCATACAGGCTCGTAAGCGATTACGCACTTCTTTGCGTCCTCAGCGGATACATCGTACAAATCAAGCTTAATCTGACGTGCAATAACTTCTTCTGTGATATTGCACTCACGCTCCCACAGAAGCTCGCCCACGCATACGATAGGCTTCAAACCTGCAGCAAGAGCAGCCTTTGTACGCTTGTTTACGGTTTCATCGGTTTCATTGAAGTACTGTCTACGCTCGGAGTGACCGAGAACAACATACTCAACGCCCATTTCAACCAGCATATCAGCGGAAATCTCACCGGTGAAAGCACCACTCTTTTCAAAGTGGCAGTTCTCCGCACCGATTTTGATGTTTGTACCCTTAGTAGCGTCAAGAGCCGTTTCCAGATTTGTGAACGGAACGCAGGCTACAATCTCAATGCCTTTAACATCAGCAACCAACGGCTTAAGCTCCTCAAGGAGAGCCTTCGCCTCGGGACGAGTCTTGTTCATCTTCCAGTTGCCGGCGATAATCGCCTTTCTCAAATTTTTGTTCATTGGATTTTCTCCTTACAACAGTTTGCTTTTCCCCCATTTCACGGGGGAAAAGCGTAAGTCTGTAAACTTTAATTACTTGTCCTGAATAGCGTCAATTCCGGGAAGACCCTTACCCTCGAGGTACTCAAGAGAAGCACCGCCGCCGGTGGAGATGTGGCTCATCTTGTCAGCATAGCCGAGGTTGATTGCTGCGGTAGCAGAGTCGCCGCCGCCGATAATTGTGGTAGCGTCAGCAGCTGCAAGAGCCTCACAAACTGCAACAGTACCCTTCTTGAGAGTGGGGTTCTCAAATACGCCCATAGGTCCGTTCCATACAACGGTCTTTGCAGACTTAGCAGCTTCAG
>JBJESA010000261.1:0-7650 GCA_051882535.1 Oscillospiraceae bacterium | reverse complement strand
GGGCGTGCTGTGCCTTGGCGAGCTTTTTCAGCTCCAGCACAGGACGCATACTTTCAAGATTGCGGATATTGGCAAGGCTTTCCTTGTTTTTCTTACCCGCAAGTGCCGTAAAGAGAAACGCATACATATCGTTGATAAGCGTAATATCCCATCTTGCCGTGATTCCCTCAATCAGCCGATGATAAACGGCAAGCAGACTGTCGATGTCGTTTGCCTTGTCCACCTCTGCACGGAATTCGGGGTACTTCTCCTCAAACCACCTGTTGAGTTTTTCCATCTCGCGGGGCGTTCTCATCAGATAATATGTAAAGCGGAACGCAATTTTGAGCTTTGTCCAAGCGGATACATTCACTTTTGTATCGGGAATGGTTTTGTTCTCAACGCCCAGCATATTCTGCCAGACGGCTATTATCTTTTTGGAGAACGGAAGCAGTTTCAGTAACGCATACCAATTCTCGATGCAGTAGTAAAGGCTTCCGTCAGCAGAAGCTACCATATTTTTAAGATTGCCCGATATGGAATCGGTGAGTTTTGTGTCACCGCTCACCCGCAAAAACAGGCTTCTGAAAATCCGATAGTATACCTCGCGTGCGAATTCCTGCGTCATTGGCAGAGTTCGTGCGGGGTAACTTTCGGCGATATTGCTGTTGTCGAGAATTATCTTCCCCTTGCCACTCAATGTTGTAATCGGACGAGCTTGCAGTATATACAAAGTGTCCCCGCACACTGCAAATTCAATATCCATCTCCCGCAAAAAAATCCCGCGTATTTTAAGTGCGTTATCCACAATTTCGGAGAGCATTTTCCCCGAAAGAATCGGGGTATTTTCCTGTGCAGAGTAGAAATACTGCTTGTCATCGCGGTTGTAGTAGTATGAGGTGGTGTGGATTTTGTCGGCGACAACGTTCTCACCAAGTCCATATCCCACTGTAATAACGATTTCGTTCAGCAGACCTAGCGGGTTTGCGGAGAACACAACTCCCGAATATTCCGCGTCAATCATTTCCTGTACGATAACCGCACTGTCGGCTGACGAAATAGTCGCACCTTTCCGCTGGGCGTACTGCCTTGCGTTCTCCGAGAGGAAACTGTGGCGAACCCTGTCAACCGCGGTGGGGACATTCTCCCGCTCTACATTCAGCAGACTCTCAAACTGACCTGCAAAAGCGGATTCACCGCCGTCTTCCGCATTGCATGACGAACGCACCGCAAATCTCACAGCGTCACTGAAAGAGAGGTCGGCTAAATCGCCCTCCCTCAGCACGATAAACGGCGGGACCTTTATTCCATTGTCTTTCAGAATTATGAGGTTTTCTGCTTTCGACATATTTTTGCCTCGATATAGGAGAAGTAGGGGAAAATCAGAGTTTTCCAAATATCAGATACAGCACAACGGTAAGTATCATTATGCTCTCTTGAATGTAGGTGTAGGTTTCGATTCTTGAAACGAGTTTGAACCGCTCGGGGTCTTTCTTGTAGCGGATAATTTCCCACACAATCCAAGCGACATTTATTGCAAGTGCGATAACCGAATAGATGTTCAGATTCCACACAAGAACAAAGTTCGTGCAGATATCAAGTAACGTCACAAATATTACGAAGTTGCAGGCTTTTTTGTAGCCGAACAATTTCGAGTATGTGACGTATTCGGTTTCCTGCGATGGTGCTCGGATTTTACGCGAAACCTCCCAGATAAGAGCGGGGAAGTACAGTGTAAACACCGCGAGAATATTCGTTAAGTCGAAAATCGGCAGGTCGTATTTTATTATCGCAAACGAGATTATGTACACATTGATGAAAATCTGAACAGGGTTGTGCGTTACCAAAGCACGGACAAGCGATTTCTGAATTTTGTGCTTTTGGAAGAACCACAGTGCCATCAGCGAGCCATAGGTATACAGTATCACGCAGAAGATGAAGTTGTTCATGAAGATGAAGTTGAGAACCAGCGTCACCGCTATCAGAATCCCAACGAAAATGCCCAAATCCTTCTTCGTTACACGTCCCGAGGGTAGCGGACGCTCCTTGAATAGCCGACAGTCCAGCTCATAGTCCTTGAAATCGTCCGCAATACGCAGCCAGCACAAAAAGCTGAACACCGTAAACGCACACACGAACTCCCCCGCACCAATCTGAAACTCGGTTACTCCGTGGTTCAGCAGTACGATAAAGTAAATCTCGCCGAATACCAGCCCTCCCAGCAGCAGACGCGGGATAATGGGGTACATTTCCTTGAAATAGATATGAAGTCGTTTCAGAGCGGATATCATGAGTTCACCTCTCTTCGCTGATTTCAGAGTTTGTGAAATTCAGCGATTTTTTCGCCCAATCCCACCAGTGTTTCAATGCCGTTTTCGCTGTTTTCGAGAATGTCGGAATCGGGCTGTATAAAGCCCTTTTCCAGTTTGGGGAAAAGCAGAATTACGGTAGACCCGCCGTATTCAAAATATCCCTTTTCGTCGCCCTTGGCAAATTCGGTTATCTTGTGATTACGGATTTTTCCCGTGAGCATTGCCCCCACCTCAATCTGCGTCACCATACCGAAGTGGCGGGTTTTCAGTACCGAGATTTCGCGGGTGTTTCGGGAGAAAACATTGTATTCCTCGCTGATTGAACGAACCGTATGCAGTTCTCCGCGGATTGTCCAGTGCTTGTGGAGAATTCCGTCATCGGGGAACAGATATCTGTGGCAGTCGGTGAGCGACAGACGGAACACGAAGCACATTCCGCCCGCATACTTCGCGGCAAGAGAGCGGTTTCCCAGAATTTCCGTAACGGAGTATTCCGAATGCTTTATGATAAGTCGCAAATCCTCGTCAATCGGGTAAACCGCCAGTCGGCTGTCCGCAATTGCGGGAACCTCGAGCGGCTGAAGCGACATCTCAAATTCGCGTTTTCTTGTGAAGAACTCGTTGAAAGTTTTGTACTGTTCTGTATTTTCCACCGAGATTCCGTGTTTCTCGCAGAAAGAAGCGATATCCTTGCGTGAGTGCGGATTGTTGCGGTACACAGCCGCCATCTCGCTGAATGTGGGCGATACGGTGATTTTTAGCAACGCTCGCCCCGGCACCGTGTTATACAGGAAGTCAAGTGGCTTTGATAAAGGCTCTGCCTCGTTTATCAGTTCACCGCTTTTTCTGTCGAATACCTTCATACAAATACCTCACATAAATGGAGTAATACTAAGCCTGTCACCGCGAGAGCCAGAATGCTGAACGCGATATAAGCGGCTTTTCGCGGTTTCTTCACCTTGATATTCAGTACAAACAGCACCGCCATAACAAGGTAAACGCCAATATAAACCGCACCCATAACCCGCATATCAAATAGATAGGAGAGCGGGTAGATAACAGCGATAATAAGTGCGGAGTATGTGACAGGCATTCCTTGATAGAAGCCCTTGCTTTCTTCGGTGGTGATGTTGAACCACCCCAACCGCGTTACCGCCGCCAGTACATATATTGCTCCCACCGCTATAGCGGGGACTTTGAACGCGATTTCATCGGGGACAACCCCTAAGAGAAAGACGAACGGAAACGCTCCGAACGAAATCAAATCCGCCAGCGAGTCAAGCTGCACTCCGAACGCCTTTTCCTGCTCATTGCGTTTGCACCGCCGTGCCACCGCACCGTCGAACAAGTCGCATATTCCCGCCACGATAAGGCAAATCACCGCAATATCGCGGTTTTGGATGAATGCAATTCCAACCAATGCTGCCAGTACCCCGATATGGGTGAGAATGACGGATTTGTTGTAACAGCCGATTATATGTTTCATGGGTTTTTCCTCACTTTAATCAGGTAGAGCACGAGATTAACGGCGATATGGGTAGCACCGCCAAGCAATATGTAAAGCAGATACTTCCCCCAGCTTATCCCCGAAACTACCACCGGAACCAGCATCACGCCAATCAGTGAGTCTATCTGGTCGAAGATGAAGAACGCCGCTCCGCGAAATCCCCGAACCGTCTTCCCTGGGGGAATATCGATTCTTCGCTTGATAAAACTGTTCGGAAGTTCAAACAGCATATAGATAAAGCCGAGAGCCACGCCGATTGCCGCATTGTAGAACAGCGTGTTTTCATGCCGTATGTAGAAATCGTCGAACTGCTCCCCGCCGCACCGCGAGAGTATCAGCCCTTTTGCCACTTGAGCCAGACAGGTGAAGATTATCATCGAGAAGAAGCCTGTCCACGTCTTGTTGTCCCCGAAAAGCCGCTTTCCGTCCTTCAGCGTCTTGTTTCTGTCAATGGGTGAGGAATGTTTTCGGTAGAACGGCGTCTTGGTGAATACCATATTTAGGATTCCTCCGACAATCACCGAAGACATCGTGAGATACATACCGCCTATCATGAGATGAAGTACCTCACCACCACCGCGATTTCCGCCCCGAAGAATACCAGTCCCCAAGCCAGCACACCCGCTGCCGCTATATCTTTGGCGAGTTTTATTTCGCGGTCGAAGTTATCGGTGATAAGATTGGAGAGGTGTTCTATTGCAGTATTAAGGAACTCCGCGGAGAACACTCCCGCACAAATTCCGAAGTATACGATATGCTCCGTAAAGGATATTCCGCACAGCAGATTTACCGCGAAGAACACCGCCGCAATCCCGAAATATATAGGAAAATTCTTCTCCGTTTTTATCCCAACGCCAAACCCTCGCAAGGCACATTTTACGCTGTCAAAAAAGGTCTTGTTTTTCATCAGTTTTCATTCCATTCTACATATGTATACTCTCTTACATTATAGCACATTTTGTGGTAAAATTCAATACTTTTCCGAAAAATAAGACGAGGTTCATAGTGCAAACCCGCACGGTATTATTCCGTGCGGGCAGGTGCGGGATAGGGTTAGCTTCTCTGATTTTTACGCATTTCTGCGATAACCTTGTTGATTTTGTCGGCGGTGCTCTTTTCAAAGTACCATTGCAGTAGGTAGGTGAGGATATCAAAGAGCAGCACGGAAACACAGATTGCGACATAGCCCCATACGTTGAGGACGTGTCCAATCAGCAAGTACGCCGCCACAATAGTCGCCGCCTCAATAATAACCAGCTCAATTGTACGCTGAAGCATAACATACTTGACTTTCAAATCCTCTTTAAAGTAGAGGGGAAGACAGGGCAGAAGATAAATCACCGACAGTATAATCGGGAGGAAAAAGTAGTGATAGGTTATCTGAACATCTTTTGCGAAAATACTTCCGAGTATTGCAATTGAGAGCGTAGTTTCCGCGATAATGTTCAGAAAATCGGAAAGCATTGTCTTTAGTGCGAATGTCTGTTTCATATTGCCGTCCTTTCTATATCAAACAAGTCCCTTAAGAAAGCGTTCGGTGATAATCTTGGCGTACTGCCGTGATATCATCACCTTTTCCCCATTGTCCATGGTGGCGATAAGTCTGCCGTTGAGAGCGGGAGTCACCGCCGCTATACGGTACAGATTGATGAGGAAGGACTTTGACGCACGAAGGATATTGTTGTTTTTAAGGTTCTCCTCGACTTGGTACAGACGCATTTTCACCTCGAAAACGCCTTGCTCGGTGTAGGCGAACACAAGCTCTCCCACAGCCTCAAAGTAGAGGATATCCTTGATTTTCAGCTTGATAAGTGCCTTATCCTTGTTGTATGCGGGGAATAGCTGACCGTTGTCGAGGATAAAGTTCTTGATATCCGAGAATTCCTGCGTAAATTCGTAGTATTCGAGGATTACGGCATTCTCTTCGGGATTGTCGATTGTCCGTTCAATTAGTTTCATGTTTTCTCCGATTTCTTCTTTCTGGGTTTGGGTGTTGGTAAGTCGTCATAGATGGTGTTAAGCAGATGTTTCAGAAATTCCTTGTCGTCGGGATTGTCCACCAGCAGCATTTCCTTTGCTCCCTCGTAGGGTGCTTCAAAGACAGCGTTTGGCATAAGTTCAAGTGCAGATTTCACCGGTTTTACAAGCAGTCTGTTGTCGCAGATTTCCATAGCGATTTTCCCCTTGTAATAGATGATGTATTCACCCATCATTTGCCGATACTCAATGTCCTCGACCTCCGACAGCTGTTCAAGGATAAAGTTCAGGTATTCTTTGGTTGATGACATAGCCGTTCCTTTCGATTTTTACTTACTTACAAAAATTATACCACGAAACCGCCCCGCTGTCAATCCATTTTTCGTCGGATAACGATAAGTTGCCGGACAAGCCGACAAGATGTCCGATTATTCATTGTCTGCCGAGGATTTTCATATCATAATTCGGGGTGATATTATGGTAAAGAGCATATTTAAAAGCGAGGACGAGAAGATTCGAAAGGAGCTGTTCAACCAAAAGTGGAAAGAGTATATCGAACAAGCCGAGAACCAAGAGCCAATCGCCGATAAGGGGGACTTCAATGTCGGATAGTATCTACAAAGCCGCAATCTACTGTCGCTTGTCCGAAGAAGATAAATTCAAGGCAAACGCAGACGATGACAGCAACAGTATCGCCAATCAAAAATCTATGCTCACGCAGTACTGCATAGATAAGGGCTGGGAGATTTTCGGCGTTTACAGCGACGATGATTTTACGGGCAGCGACCGAAACCGTCCTGCTTTCAATCGCCTGCTCAAGGACGCACAGGAACACCGCTTTGACGTGGTGGTTTGCAAGACACAGAGCCGCTTTACGCGAGAAATCGAACTTGTTGAGAAGTACATCAACTACCTTTTTCCGCTGTGGGGGGTGCGTTTCGTTTCCATTGTAGATAACGCCGACACGGCGGTCAAAGGGAACAAAAAAGCTCGCCAGATAAACGGCTTAATCAACGAGTGGTATCTGGAGGATATGTCGGAGAATATCAAAGCCGTGCTTACCAGCCGCAGGCGGGAGGGGTTGTTTATCGGTGCGTTTGCACCTTACGGATATAAGAAAGACCCCGACCAAAAGGGACATCTTGTTATTGATGAAGAAGCGGCAGACGTAGTTCGGAAGATATTCGCACTCTATCTGCAAGGCTTGGGGAGAACGGCAATCGCTCGGGAACTTAATTCGCAGCATATCCCCACCCCCAGCGATTACAAAGCCGCCCACGGCGAGAAGTACAAAAGCAGTTCGGCAAATCCCTCCCACCTCTGGCGGTATTACATAGTCGGCAGTATTCTAACAAACGAGGTGTATATCGGAAATCTTGTCCAGAATAAAGCACACTCAATCTCCTACAAATCCAAGAAGGTAAAACCCACGCAAAAATCTGATTGGATACGTGTGGAGAATACTCACGAACCTATAATCGACCTTGCTGTTTGGAATACGGCACAGAATATCCTCAATTCCCGTGCCAAGCCCTCGTTTGAGAAAAGCAGACCGAACATCTTTGCGGGGAAAGTCTTCTGCTCCGAGTGCGGAAGAAGCACCCGAATGTCGAAAGGGAGCAATACGGCACACGGCAGGAGATATTTGCGTTGCTCCACCCGCTATTACGCTCCCGAGGAATGTAAGGGGGTATCTATAAGCTACGACAGGCTGTGCGAGTTGGTGTTATCGGAGTTTCGTGCAATCTCCGAGCGATTGTTGGACGTGGAGCAAGTCGCCGAGCGGTTGACGCTTGTGAACAAAACGCAGGAGCAGATAGCTGTTCTTGAAAGAGAAGAAGCACGTCTTGAAAAGCAAATCGCCGATGGGAAAGG
>JBJESA010000260.1:0-7662 GCA_051882535.1 Oscillospiraceae bacterium | reverse complement strand
CCTCGGCAGAGGCATTGTCGTCCATATTCTCAACGAATGCACCCGACATACCCATCGTGTCGTCAACCTCTGTGGGAGCAGCCACTGAGGCGGGAGCGGGAGTTTTAAGAATATCGGAAGCCTTTGCAGTGAGCTTCGTAAGCTCTCCGGAAACCATCGTCTGGAATCCCTTGAGCAGATTCATCAAAGCGGCACTGTCCACATTGCCTGCAGGTGCAGCCGAAGCGGAGCCTTTCGAAATACCGGCAGCCTTCTTTTCGGCGTCGGCAATAATCTGACGAGCCTTTGCGTTTGCGGAATTGATAATTTCTTCTGCACGCTTTTCAGCGTTTGCGTCGCCGCCGGAGGACTTTCCGCTGCTGTTTTTGAGCTTACGCTTGAGGTCGTCAATCTGGAGAATAAGCTCATCGGACTTCTTGCGTTCTTCCTTAACCTTTGCGGTAAGTTCGGCGATTTGCTTGTCGCTTTCTTCCTTAGCGGCGTTTACCTTTTCGTCAGCTTCGGTTGCTATTTTCACAGCGGCTCTGAGCTTTTCTTCGCTTGCTTTCAGATCCGCTTCGAGCTTCTGTTTCTCCTTGCTCATTTTGCCTATGTACTCGGTGACTTCGTTTTTGTTGAAGCCGTTGATTTGCGTGCTGAATCCGCCTTCTCCTGCTGCCATGTCGGTTACCCCCTGTTTGTTTTAGAGTGTGGGAGGCTATAAGCCTCCTCAAAATTTACTATCATCTCTCCTATTATAGCACATATTTCGCCGTATTACAAGTGTTTTAGCAAATTTTATAAATATGTAAATTTTCGGCGTGTCTTTTTGTGAGAATTTAATAAAAGAATTTATGAAAATTTGTGTGAAAGATAGATTTTCGGTGATAGTGACTGTAAAATGCGGGTTTTTGCTTGTTTTTTTGGGAAAATTTGTGTATAATAAACTAAGGGATAAGGAAGTCCCACGGGGAAGCCGTGCTTTGCACGGGAAAAATACAGAGCTTTCCGGCTCTTTGGAAAGGATTTGATGATATGCTGGACAAGACGATGACATTTTCGGTGCATGAGGACCGCGAAAATGAGATGAAGGAGATTCTCACAACGGTGTACGACGCATTGAAGCAGAAGGGTTACAATCCCATAAATCAGCTTGTAGGGTACATTCTTTCCGAAGACCCTACATATATCACCACATTCAACAATGCTCGCGGACTTATCCGTCACATTGACCGTGACGAACTGCTGCAGGTATTGGTGAAGTCGTACCTCAATTCGTGAAAACGCGAAAGGTGAGAGTACTCCCGCAAGACGGCGGATTGTAGTTCCCAGTTTTGCATTTTCGGATATGAAAACTTTCATAAATCGGAAAAAAAGACCAAGCCCCGCCGGCAACGACAGGGCTTGTTTTTGTGAAAACAGCTGATTTTAGTGCGATTTTGTGAAAAATGCATAAAAAATCAAGGATTCGCTTGTGATATTGTTATGTTTTTGTTCTTGACAGAATTTGAATTTTTTGATATAGTAAAGTTGCAAGCGAAATTGGATTGAGAAACAAAAAGATTCAATCGCGATTTATGAAAGGAAGAGAACCACAATGAAGAAAATTATGAAGAGCCTTGCAGCTGTAGCGTGTGCAGCGGCAATGGCAGCTACAGTATCCGGCTGTAACAAGCAGGGCGGCACAGCCAACGGCGACAACACTCTCGTTATCGGCGGTATCGGCCCCGTAACAGGTCCGGCAGCAGTTTACGGTATCGCAGTAAGACACGGTATTGAACTTGCAATTGACGAAATCAATGCGGCAGGCGGCGTAAACGGCATGACACTCAAGCTCGACTGGCAGGACGATGAGCACGACCCCGAGAAGTCCGTAAATGCGTACAACACCATTAAGGACAACGGTGCAAAGCTGCTTATCGGTACTGTAACCTCCGGTCCCTGCATCGCAGTATCTGCTGAGGCTGCTAAGGACAATATGTTCCTTCTCACTCCCTCCGGCTCTGCTGTTGACTGCATCACTGCGGGCGACAACTGCTTCCGCGTATGCTTCACCGACCCCGGTCAGGGTAAGATTGCCGCTGATTACGTTGCTGACAAGAAGCTCGGCACTAAGATTGGCGTAATCTACGACAGCTCTATCGACTACTCCACCGGTATTCTTGACGGTTTCAAGGCAGAGTGTGCAAACAAGGGACTTGAGATAGTTTCTGAGCAGGCATTCACCTCTGATAACGCAACCGACTTCTCCGTACAGATTGAGAAGATTAAGGAGAGCGGTGCAGACCTGCTGTTCCTCCCCATCTACTATCAGGAGGCTTCCCTCATTCTCCAGCAGGCTCAGGGCAAGCTCAATATGCCTATCCTCGGCGGTGACGGACTTGACGGTCTGATTGAGCAGCTCGGCGATAAGGTAGCACTTGCTCAGGATGTATACGTAATGACTCCTTATGCTCCTTCTTCCCCCGAGGCTAAGTCTGTAGCATTCACCAACGCTTACACCGAGAAGTTCAAGGACGAAATTCCGATTCAGTTCGCAGCTGACAGCTATGACGCAGTTTATATCGTAAAGGCTGCTCTTGAAAAGGCAGACGTTAAGGACGCATCTCTCTCCATCTCCGAGATTGGCGACGCACTCAAGGGCGTTATGACTCAGATTGAGTTTGACGGCGTAACCGGTAAGACCACCTGGACTGCCGATGGCGAGCCCGCAAAGGCTCCTAAGGTAATGCAGATTACCGTTAAGGACGGCGTAGGCTCTTACATCGAGGCTTAATCCGAATAGCCTTTTTACTAAACCAATAATGCATGACCGTACGGGGGAATTCCCCCTGTACGGATTTGCAGTATCTTGAGATGAAAATCAAAATCGTATTTTAGCGTGATTTTGAACGAAAAAACCCGAAAGGAAAATTTTTATGCTGAGCTTTCTCTCCTATCTGGTAAACGGAATAAGCCTTGGCAGCATCTACGCACTTATCGCATTGGGATACACAATGGTATACGGTATCGCGAAAATGCTGAACTTCGCCCACGGTGACATCATCATGGCGGGTGGCTATGTCGTGTTTCTGGCGATGTCAACGACTTGGTGCCCTGTGTGGCTGGCTGTCATAATCGGTGTTATCGTTTGTACGCTGCTTGGTGTGATTGTAGAGAAAGTGGCATATAAGCCGCTTCGCGGCACAACGCCCCTTGCGGTGCTGATTACTGCAATCGGCGTAAGCTACCTGCTGCAGAATATCGCACTGCTGTGGCTTGGTTCAGATACGAAGAACTTCACCTCTATCGTTGAGGGTGCTCCTCCTTTCCTGCTGGTATACGAGGGACACGCACCGTTCTTCTTTACACACCCCGCAGATACTCCGTATGCGGATTTAACTCCCGCACTCAGCATCAAGATGGAAACATTCGTTGCAATCGTGGTGTCTGTGGTGATTATGGCGGGATTGACGCTCTTTATCAACAAGACCAAGGCGGGTAAGGCAATGCTTGCCTGCTCGGAGGATATGGGTGCGGCAAAGCTGATGGGAATCAACGTAAACGGCACTATTTCGCTCACCTTTGCGATTGGCTCGGCACTTGCGGCTGTGGCGGCGGTGCTGATGCTCTCGAGCTATCCGGGACTTTCTCCGTACACGGGTGCGATGCCCGGTATTAAGGCTTTCGTGGCAGCGGTATTCGGCGGAATCGGAAGTATCCCCGGTGCGATGATTGGCGGTATTCTCCTTGGTATAATTGAGATTATGTCGAAGGCATATATCTCGCAGCAGCTTTCGGACGCAATCGTTTTCCTGGTGCTGATAATCGTTCTGGTTGTACGTCCCACCGGTATTATGGGCAAGAAGATTTCCGAGAAGGTATAAAATATGAAAAAGACGACACTAAACAATTTAATAACCTTTGTCGGAGCTGCCGCAGTGTTCGTGCTGCTGGGAATTCTGTCGGGGGCGGGTGTGCTCTCCAACAAGATTTCAGGTCTGATTGTTCCGATAGGGATTTACGTAATTCTGGCGATTTCGCTTAACCTCACGGTCGGCGTACTCGGCGAATTGTCGCTTGGCCACGCGGGATTTATGTGCGTGGGTGCTTATGTTTCGGGTGCGTTCTCGCTGCTGTTTCAGGAGGCTATTCCTCAGGTGTGGCTGAGATTTACACTCGCACTGATTATCGGAGGTGTGGCGGCGGCTATTATGGGCGTGGCGATAGGCGTTCCCGTACTTCGTCTGCGTGGAGACTACCTCGCTATTGTAACGCTTGGATTTGGCGAGATTATGCGTTCCATTGCCAATAACATCTACCTCGTTATGGATAAGAACGGCGTTCACTTCTCCATAGCCAAAGCGGTCGAGAATGTCGATGCGGAAACTAAGAAAACAATAATGGCAGGCCCGTTGGGAATTAAAGCCCCGCAGGACACCAATGTGTGGATTGTTACGGCGGTGCTGCTGATATGCCTTGTCGTGCTGATGAACTTCATCAACTCCAAGGCGGGACGTGCTTGTATGTCCGTTCGCGACAACTATATTGCGGCTCAGTCGGTGGGAATTAACATCACGAAGTACCGACTGATGGCATTCGTGCTTTCTGCGGCGATTGCGGGTGTTGCGGGCGGTCTGTACTCTCACTCCATCACACAGGTTGTTTCCAAGAAATTCGACTACAACCTCTCCATTCTGATACTGGTATTTGTGGTACTGGGCGGATTGGGAAGTCTGCGTGGCTCGATTATTGCGACAATTATATTGTATGCATTGCCGGAGTTGTTCCGTGAAGTCGGCGACTACCGAATGCTCATTTACGCTGTAGTGCTTATAGGTATGATGATCTGGAGTAATGCACCGTTCTTCATTCAGTTCAGAGAGCGTATTGCGGCTACCGCATTTGCAAAGAAAGTAAAGTCGATTTTCAAGAAACAAAAAACAGCAGGAGGTGCCGAAAATGAGTGAGAACCCCTCTGCAATGCTTGAGGTAAAGCAGCTTTCCATTCAGTTCGGCGGACTGCGTGCCGTTGACGGACTGAATATGAAGGTGATGAAAGGTCAGCTCTACGGACTGATTGGCCCCAACGGAGCGGGAAAGACCACCGTATTCAATATGCTTACCGGCGTGTACAAGCCCACTTCCGGCTCTATTCTGCTTGAGGGTGAGAATATTGCGGGAAAAACTCCCGTGGAAATCAACCGCAGCGGCGTTGCCCGTACTTTTCAGAATATACGTCTTTTCAAGAATATGTCCGTGCTTGATAATGTCAAGGCGGGACTTCACAACCAAACCAAGTACACATGGATTGAGGGTGTGCTTCGTCTGCCTCGCTATTTCAAGGAGGAGAAGCAGATGGACGAGCGTGCTGTCGAGCTTCTAAAAGTATTCGAGCTGGACGGCGAGAAGGACGCTCTCGCGGCAAATCTCCCCTACGGCAAACAGCGTAAGCTGGAGATAGCACGTGCACTTGCTACCAACCCTAAGCTGCTGCTCCTTGACGAGCCGGCAGCGGGTATGAACCCGAATGAAACCGCAGAGCTGATGGATACCATTCGCTTTGTACGTGAGAACTTCGATATGACTATCCTGCTTATCGAGCATGATATGAAGCTGGTTGCGGGAATATGCGAGGAAGTAACCGTCCTCAACTTCGGTCAGGAACTGGCTCAGGGCGAAACGAGCAAGGTGCTCAACGACCCGAAGGTTATTACCGCCTATCTGGGCGATTAAGGGGGTGTGGCAATGTCGATGCTTGAAATTGAAAATCTGGAAGTATACTATGGAGCTATCAACGCTATCAAGGGTATTTCTTTCAGTGTGGAGCAGGGCGAAATTATAGCCCTTATCGGTGCAAACGGTGCGGGCAAGACCACCACGCTCCATACGATAACCGGACTTGTCCCCGCAAAGCGTGGCTCTGTAAAGCTCAACGGCAAGGATATTACAAAAATCCCCGCTCACAAGATAGTGTCTATGGGAATGGCACACGTCCCCGAGGGACGCCGTGTATTCGCACAGCTTACCGTTTACGAGAATTTGATGCTCGGTGCATACACCCGCAAGGATAAGGCGGAAATCGCCGAAACTTTGGAGAAGGTATACGACCGTTTCCCGCGTCTGAAAGAGCGTCAGAAGCAGACTGCGGGTACGCTTTCGGGCGGTGAACAGCAGATGCTCGCTATGGGCAGAGCGTTGATGTCCAAGCCGTCCATTATCCTTATGGACGAGCCGAGTATGGGACTTTCGCCACTGTATGTAAGCGAAATTTTCGATATTATCACCGAGATTAACAAGTCGGGAACGACCGTTCTTCTCGTTGAGCAGAATGCGAAGAAAGCATTGTCCATCGCCAACCGTGCTTATGTCCTCGAAACGGGAACAATTGCCCTTTCGGGTGACGCAAAGGAGCTTATGGATAACGACCAAGTTAAAAAGGCATACCTTGGAGAATAACGATGTTCACGACTGTGCTTTTTGACCTTGACGGAACGCTTACAAACCCGTATATGGGAATAACAAACTCGCTGATGTACGCACTGGAGCGATTGGGGTACGAAGTACCGCCCCGTGAGGAATTGGCGAGTTTTATCGGCCCTCCGCTTATCACGGAGTACCAACGCCGCTTCGGAATGGACGAGGAAACGGCGAAAGAGGGCGTTCGCCTTTATCGAGAGTACTTCGCCGACCGCGGCATCTTTGAAAATGAGCTGATTGACGGTGCAAAAGAGCTTCTGCAAGAGCTGAAATCCCGCGGAAAACGCGTGTATCTTGCAACAAGCAAGCCCCGCGAGTTCGCCGAGCGGATTCTTACGCATTTCGGGATTGCGGAGTACTTTGATTTTGTCGGAGCAAGCACCATGGACGGCAGAATAAGCGAGAAGCATCAGGTTATCGCCGACCTTCTCGAGAAAACAGGTGCAGACACATCGGAATGTCTGATGGTAGGCGACCGCTTTCACGACATCGTGGGAGCACACCGCTTTGGGATAAAGTGCTGTGCGGTGTTGTGCGGGTTTGGCTCGCGTGAGGAATTCGCCGAGTATAATGCGGACTTCATTTCGGAAACCCTTGGCGGGGTTGCCGACTTGGTATAAATACCGGAAACGGAAACCGGAGATTGGAGAATGAGATATGGAAAAATTCATCATCACAATCGCACGCGGATACGGCAGCGGCGGTAGGACAATCGGAAAAATGCTCTCGGAGCGTCTGGATATTCCGTTCTGGGACAGGGATCTGATAAAGCTCGCCAGCGAGGAGAGCGGCATCAACGAAGCACTTTTCGGTCAGTCGGACGAAAAGACCAAGGCGGGCGTTTTTACGAAGAAGAGCGTCTACACGGGCGGCGAGAAAATCTCTCCCGACAAAAAGGCGTTCACAAGCGAGGAGAATCTTTTCAATTTTCAGGCGGAAACCATCAAGCGGCTTGCCGAGGAGAAATCCTGTATTATCGTTGGACGGTGTGCGGATTATGTGCTGCGTGATATGCCCAACGTGATACGCGTTTTCGTGTATGCGGATACCGAAAGCTGCGTAAAGAACGTTGCCGAAGTCAAGGGTATCACCAACGAGAAGGAAGCCCTCAAGATGATTGCGTCCACCGACAAGGAGCGTGCCGCTTACTACAAGGCACACACCGGCAGAGAGTGGATAGACGCACGCAACTACGACCTCTGCCTTAACAGCGGAGAATTGGGA
>JBJESA010000259.1:0-7705 GCA_051882535.1 Oscillospiraceae bacterium | reverse complement strand
AGCTGTATGTAAAGCGTGAGGATTTGAACCACACAGGTGCTCACAAGCTCAACCACTGCATGGGCGAAGCACTCCTCGCAAAGTACATGGGCAAGAAGAAGGTTATCGCTGAAACAGGTGCAGGTCAGCACGGTGTTGCTCTTGCGACTGCGGCGGCTTACTTCGGACTGGAATGTGACATCTATATGGGTGCGGTTGATATTAAGAAGCAGGCTCCCAATGTTGCGAGAATGAAGATTCTCGGTGCGAATGTTATCGAAGTAACCGATGGTCTTCAGACCTTGAAAGAAGCTGTTGACGCTGCGTTTGAAGCATACCTCAAGGACTACAAGAACACCATCTACTGCATAGGCTCCGTTGTAGGCCCTCACCCATTCCCTATGATGGTACGCGACTTCCAGAGCGTTGTCGGCATTGAAGCACGCGAGCAGTTCCTCGAAATGACAGGCGAACTGCCCGATGCGGTTGTCGCTTGCGTAGGCGGCGGCTCCAATGCGGCAGGTATGTTTGCAGGATTCCTCAACGACCCCGTTGAGATTTACGGTGTAGAGCCGCTCGGACGCGGCGAGAAGCTCGGCGACCACGCGGCAAGCCTCCAGTTCGGCACTGAGGGCGTAATGCACGGCTTCAACTCCATTATGCTCAAGGACGAAAACGGCGACCCGGCTCCCGTTTACTCCGTGGCAAGCGGACTGGACTATCCCTCTTCGGGACCCGAACACGCATTCCTCCACGACCTTGGACGCGTGAAGTATGACGTAGTAAACGACGATGAAACGATTGACGCATTCTTCAAGCTCTCCAGACTAGAGGGAATTATCCCCGCAATCGAAAGCTCCCACGCAGTAGCTTATGCACTTAAACTCGCAAAGAAGATGGGTACAGGCTCAATCCTCATCAACCTTTCGGGACGCGGCGACAAGGATATGGACTACATAATTGAAAAGTACGGAATTAAGTAATGTGATGGCCGTCTTAAAATAGCACTGTTATAAAATAATCAAGCCTGAGAAAACCGCGGTTTTCTCAGGCTTTTTGATTATGTTGTCGAACAGTTACTCTACTGTAAACGAAGTCCACTCAATATGACTTAGTTCCATTACCTCATCTGATTTCTTCATTCCAAGTTTTTGGTAAAACGGAATTGCGTCTTCGTTAGCTACCAGATAAACAGCAATATCTTTTTCTCCGCCTGCAATTTCGTGAGCCTTTTTCACAAGAGTTTTTCCAATGCCTTGACCTTGATAATCCCTGTCTACTCCCAAATCTGTAATAAAGAGCCAATAGGCATAGTCTGTCAGTCCAAACAGCACCCCAACTATCAAATTGTTTTCGTTTCTCGCTGTCAGACTAATTGATGTGTGGCTGACTAGTTTTTCAATTCGTTCTTCAAATCTTTCTTTGGGATACTGTGAACCTAAATCTGTTCGTTTTAAAAACTCGACATATTCATCAGAGCACAGTTTTTCTTCTTTGTAAGTTATCATTATTCATTACCCTCATTATTTGCTGTTTGTGAGTTACTAATATAACACAATTATCAGGAAAAGTCACTTTTGACACAACACATCAAAAGTGACTTCCTATCGTAATATGAGTTTAGTACCGTTAAAACGAAAACGGTGTTTATTTCGGCTTCTTCATAGTGAGGGAAATTCTGTTCCGCTTGAGGTCAACGTCCAGTACCCACACCTTCACAACCTCGCCGACCTTAACGGCTTCCAACGGGTGCTTAATGTACTTCTCGCACATCTGCGAGATATGCACCAGACCGTCCTCGTGTACGCCGATATCAACAAACGCACCGAAGTCAATGACGTTACGCACAGTTCCCATCAGCTCCATTCCGGGCTTGAGGTCCTTGATTTCCATAATGTCGCCGCTTCTCATCAAAGGAGGCGGGAGTTCGTCACGCGGGTCACGGCCGGGCTTCTCCAGTTCCTTGACAATATCGGTAAGAGTGGGAAGTCCTGTGCCTGTTTCCTCGGCGACTGCCGAAAGCTTCACGGATTTCAGCTTTTCGCGGATTACATCGACATTTCCCAGTTCCTCGCCGGAAATGCCGCACTTCTCCATAAGCTGCTTTGCCGCTTCGTAGGACTCGGGGTGAATACCCGTATTGTCGAGCGGATTTTTGCCGCCGGGAACACGGAGAAATCCCGCACACTGCTCGTATGCTTTTGCACCGAGTTTCTTTACCTTAAGCAGCTGCTTTCTGTCGGTGAACTCGCCGTTTTCCTCGCGGTAAGCCACGATATTCTTCGCAACCGCGGAGTTGATACCCGAAATATAGGACAGCAGCGAGTAAGAGGCTGTGTTCAAATCCACGCCAACCGAGTTTACGCAATCCTCGACTACGCCTTTAAGAGCCTCGTCCATACGTGCCTTGGGCATATCATGCTGGTACTGTCCAACGCCAATAGCTTTGGGGTCAATCTTTACAAGCTCCGCAAGCGGGTCCTGCAAACGTCTTGCAATAGACACCGCCGAACGCAGCGAAACGTCATAATCGGGGAACTCCTCCGCCGCAAGCTTTGACGCGGAATACACAGACGCTCCCGCCTCCGATACCACCATGTATGACACCTTTTCGGGGATTACTTTCAGCAAATCAGCAGTGAACTGCTCGGTTTCACGGGAAGCAGTGCCGTTTCCGATTGCAATGGTAGAAACATGGTGCTTTTCTATCATACGTGTTACGGTCTTTTTGGCGTTCTCCAGCTCGTTCTTGGAACGGGTGATATAAATAATCGCCGTATCCAGAACCTTTCCCGTACTATCTACAACCGCACACTTGCAGCCATGGGCATATCCCGGGTCAAGACCGAGGGTAACCGTATTCTTCACAGGCGGAGCCATAATCAGCTGCCGCAGATTGCTTGCAAACACCTTGATTGCACCCTCTGCGGCATTTGCGGTAAGTTCCGCACGAACTTCACGCTCTATGGAGGGGAAAATCAGACGCTTGAAGCTGTCCTCGCAAGCCGCACGAACAAGTTTCCCGCACTCGCTTGCGTTCTCGGTAAGTTCGCGAACGCACATACTCTCTCCCACGCCCTCGGGCAGTGCGATGGAAACCTTTAAAGCCTCCTCTTTCTCGCCTCTGTCGAGTGCAAGAATGCGGTGTCCCGCAATTCTGGACACAGGCTCGGAAAACTCGAAATAGTTCTTGTATACCTCATTTGCTTCTTCACTAGCCGCCAAAGAAGAAATCGTAGCTTTCTGAAATACGGTTTCACGCAGTTTCTTGCGAAGCTCTGCATTATCGGACAAATCCTCCGCAATGATATCCATTGCACCTTGCAGTGCGTCCTCGGCAGACTTTACGCCCTTCTCCTCGTCAACGAAAGCCTTCGCCTCGTTTTCGGGGATAGTTTCGGGCTTCTGCTCAAGAAGAATCGCTGCAAGCGGCTCTAAGCCTTTCTCTCTCGCAACCGAACCGCGAGTCTTACGCTTCGGTTTGAACGGACGGTAGATATCCTCCACTTCAACAAGTGCCTCTGCCTTGGCGATAGCCGCAGCGATTTCATCGGTCATCTTGCCCTGCTCTGTGATAGAGGAAATAATTTCCTCCTTACGCTTTTCAAGATTACGCAGATAGTTCAGTCTGTCAAACAATTCACGGAGAATTGTATCGTCCAGAGAACCTGTCTGTTCCTTTCTGTATCGTGCAATAAAGGGAATAGTCTTGTCATCGTCAATCAGTGCAACTGTGTTGTCCACCTGTTCACGGCGGAGCTTAAACTCCTTGGCAAGCTGCTCGTTAATATCCATTAAATTGTCCAACCTCTCTTATTTTGTGTCATTGCCGTTATGTTTAATACTCGACATAATATCGTCAACCATGCTGTTCGTGATACGCTTCTTACTGCGTACATCGTCATCATCATCTATCAAGTCCTCAACTCGCTTGGACGCAAGAATCTGCGAACTGCGTTTTCCCGCTGTTTTCACAGGACGCGGAGTTTCCGGTTCCTGCTCGGAATCCGTTTCGGATTTCGAACGCTTAGAAATCTGACGCCCAATCTGCGGAGCGTTGTTCGGCTTCGGGATACCGTTGCTCAGCGAAGAAGTCGTTGTCTGTGCAAAAAACGCATCACCGCTCTCCCTCCTTGGAATCTGCGGAGCATTGGTTCCCGTCTTGCCTCCCTCGCTTTCCGACATGGTTTTATACCTGCTGATAGCTACGTTTTCGGGAGTTTCGGGCTTTGAGGGAGCAATTGCCGCAGGGTTGAGCTTTGGCTTCTCCACGGGAGCGGGCTTATTCGCTTCGGCGGTGTCATCGGTTTTCTTATCATTCAGCGGAATAATCGGACGAGCCGCTGCGGGGTTTTTGCGTTTCCCATACGTGAAAAGAACATCATCGCCGGAAGACGCATCCTCCGGCTTCTTCTTGGAATAAGAAGCCCTTCCATCGCTGTTTACAGAGATGGAACGTCTGTTGGCAACCGCCTTATCCAGATTTCCCGTTTCGTCGGAGTTCTTGTACAACGGTTCAACTTCGGGATCGGGCAATCTAAGTGCAGCCGCACGAATAATATCGTACAAGATAAGTGCGATACACGGCAGCACCGCAACGCAGAATATTCCAAACGGGGTCTTGATGAATGTCAGCACCGCACCCAGTGCAACGCTCGAATAATCGGCACGGCCAACAAGACGCTGCTCCGAAATTTCAACTGTTGAGTCGCCGCCGGTAACAGTCAAGTAGTACTGACCATCAACGACATAGATATTTTCCACGTAGCCGAGAGCACATTGGGTGGAATCCGCACTGACTGTATACAACACGAGTTTACCCTCGGAAAGCTCAAACGCGGTTGTTTTCTGTACAAGCACAACGCTGCCCTTGGGGGCTTTTTCATACCCATCTGCCTGCACTATGTAGATGTTTGCACCAAATGCCCCTACTGTATCCTTTGAGCTGAATGCCGCTGAGCATACTATCAGAAAAATGCACGTTAGAAGCATTAATACGCATACTATATAACCCAGCACTCTGAAAAATTTTTTCCCGAAATTTATAAAAAACACCCCTTTTGCTCTTGACAAACGAAGAAAAAAAGTATATAATAGAATAGTTGACAATCTACCATTCATATTATACCACATTTTCCTTGAATTTGCAAGTAGATTTTGAACTTAATGCACTTAATTTTGCTAGTGTAGCACAGTTGGTAGTGCAGCTCATTCGTAATGAGCAGGTCGCAGGTTCGAGTCCCGTCACTAGCTCCAGTTTTACAAAATTAACCCTCGGCTTTGCCGAGGGTTAATTTTGTAAAACGCAATGGTATTTGTCAATCCCTTCGGGATTGACAAATACTCATTGCTTGCATTGTTTTTGCTCAAATTGCCCTAATGGCAATTTGGTTTTGTGCTTCGCACAAAACTTCGCAAAAACAACGCTTGTTATTTTTAATAATTCCTCAGCTTCGCTGAGGGATATTTTATTAAACGCAATGGTATTTGTCAATCCCTTCGGGATTGACAAACACTCATTGCTTGCATTGTTTTTACTCAAATTGCCCGAAATTTTTTTCAAATTATGTAACCCCGCCACGTTTTATTGCGTTATTCAGGGTGAGGGGACAAAAAATCCTCTTCGATATTAACGTTAATATTTTCCGTAACTCTTGACGAAAGGGAATTTACAGCAATGGACGACAAGCAAATCGTTGAACTCTACTTACAACGCGATGAGAACGCCATTCGGCAAACTCAACGCAAATTCGGCAAACGTATCATCAGAATTTCCAAAAACATCACAGGCAGCGAGTCCACAGCAGAAGAGGTGGAAAACGACACGTATCTTCGGGCATGGGAGAATATTCCGCCCACCAATCCCGCCACTTATTTATTCGCTTATCTGGCACGAATTGCAAGAAACCTCTCCCTATCGGTATGCCGCGAACGGTCAGCTCTCAAACGTGACGCAATGCTGGTTGAACTAACCAACGAAATGGAAGAATGTCTGCCCTCGGGAAGCAGCGTCGAGGAAGAAACCGACGCAAATCTGCTGGTGGAGCTTCTGAATAAATTCCTTTTCTCAAAGCCGGAAGACAAACGCAATATTTTCATTCGCCGATATTGGTATCTCGATTCGGTGAGCGAGATTGCAAGGCAATTTGGCTTATCGGAGAGCAACGTGAAAACCACGCTGTTCAGAATGAGAACCGAACTTCGGGAATTCCTCGAAGAACAAGGCATTGAAGTGTGAATTGAAAGCAGAGGTATTACTATGAATGGAAAAAAACTTCTTGATAAAATCTCGGATATAGACCCCCGCCTTATCGAAGACGCGGACAATATTCCACGCAAAAAGAACAAGCTGTTTATCGGCATAACCTCGGGAGCAGCAGCCGCTGCGGCTGCCGCACTGATTGCAGTGACAATAGGACGCAGTTCTACGCAAAAGCCACCTATTATTGACTCTAACAATTCCGGTTCAACTTCCACAACAAGCTCCGCTATAACCGACAGCAACACTTCTTCCGAACCCGATGTCCCCCAAATCATTGATACCACCCCGAAAGACCCGCCCGAACTTGATTTCAGCAAGTACAAAGACCTGCCGAAAATATCGGACGCTGATTACAAGGTAACCGGCATGGGAGGTGGCAAGGAAGAATATTTCAACTACTCGGAACTCGAAATTCGCAGCCCATGGAACGGCGAGGTGCTTGAAACAATGCCGGTGTATATGTCGTACTCAACGGAACTTTCTGTTAATCTCGACAGAATGTACGCCCTCGCAAAGGAAGCCGCCGCCGCACTTGGAATACCCGCTGATTCGCTTACAATCTCCGATAATTTTCAGGATATGACCGAAACTATCGAGTATCATCGCAAACTCGGAAAAGAAGCCGGTGCTACCGATGAAGAAATCGAAGAAGTAATCAATCGTATGATTCGCAGTACAATGAGTAATAGTGTTGTCGAAGCGAAAGCTGACGGAATTTCTATCACTGTAGACACAGCATTTCATACACTTATTCTTCTTGACAATCCGATAAAGCTGCCCGACGGTCTCACCCTTGACCAAAACACTTCCGATGAGGACATAGCTAAGATTTTGGAGTATTTAACGGAGAACTACAAGAAGCTTACCATGTTCAACAAACCCGCATACAGGGATGAGTTTGGTCGTCCTTCGAGAAGTATTTCCGTTTACGAAAGCGACTGCGACCTCACCGGTCAAATTGTAAACTATTGGTTAAATAATGTCGAGTTTATTTCGGATTTCGAAAATTCCGATTTGATAGATGGTATAATGATATACTCGGACGAAAACTGTGAAAAGCTCGGCGACTATCCGGTTCTGACAGCAGAGCAAGCTGAAGCAATTCTGAAGTCCACCAGATACGATGACGAAAACAGAATGCCCGCAAACGCAAAGATCCTGAAAGTCGATTTGGTTTATAGGCATTTTGCAGGTTCAACAGGAGTTATTCCGTATTACAAATTCTATGTTCAAACCGACAAGAAAGTTTATTGCGACAAGGAAGTCACCTGCGATGTTTACACTATCGCTGCCGTACCCGAAGAATTCATCGAAATAGACACCAACGACTATGCCCCCCGAGCTTAAATCACGCTTAAATCACAGCAAAAAATTCTCCCAAAACCAAAACCCGCAGCACCCATTCCCCATGATATAATCCCCTTAGAGTAGACACTCGAAAAAACAAAAATTTCGAGACTACAC
>JBJESA010000258.1:6046-7717 GCA_051882535.1 Oscillospiraceae bacterium | reverse complement strand
TTCTCTGGGGACTTATTGATTCAATGGAGGTAGCCGAGAAGGACTACCTCCAAGTTTTTCTCTTGTCGGACGAGAACGGCAAGCAGAAAATCATTCATGAGCAGGAACAGCCCGAATACCGCAAGGAGTACCTGTTCCCGAGCGACACCCCCATCACGGCGAAAATCTTCGTCATTGACGACGAAACCCACACCACAATGCTTTTGTCGGAAGAATATTAAGGAGGAAACCATAATGGACAAGAAAGAACCCACCACATCTCAGGTATGCTCGTGCTGCGGTGCGATAGTTGATACCGATGATTACTACGCGTTTGACGGCTCGATACTCTGCGAAAATTGCTACTTCAGCGAAACCACTACCTGCGAGCATTGCGGCGACAGAATCTGGCTTGACGATAACGCGGGCACGGATAACATGCCGCTCTGCCAGCATTGCTACGACAATTATTACACCACATGCGAGGGCTGCGGAAGAATTATTCACCGTGATTACGCCAACTACGATGATGACGATTACGCCTATTGCGACAGATGTTATGAGGAACGGCAAAGCAGTTCAATCCACGAGTACAGCTACAAGCCCGAGCCTATTTTCTACGGCGACAGCAAGCGTTATTTCGGGGTGGAGCTTGAAATCGACGATGGCGGTAAGGACAGCGACAACGCGGATTCGCTCCTGTATATAGGCAATCGCCTTGCGGAGCATATCTACATCAAATCGGACGGTAGCCTTGAGGACGGGATGGAGATTGTCACTCACCCCATGAGCCTAAGTTACCACAAGAACAAAATGCCGTGGGAAGACCTGATGAAATCGGCGGTTCATATGTATTACCGAAGCCACAAAACTTCCACCTGCGGACTTCACATTCACGTTAATCGAACAGCTTTTGGCAGTACCCGAGAAGCACAGGACGAGTGCATTTCTCGGGTTCTTTATTTTGTGGAACAGCATTGGTTAGAGCTGCTGAAATTCAGCCGCCGCACCGAATATCAGATGAACCGCTGGGCGGCTCGTTACGGCTACAAGAATAATCCCAAGGAAATTCTGGAGGACGCGAAAAAGGGCTGCAACGGCAGATATACTTGCGTTAATATTACGAACTACCACACGATCGAATTCCGTATGTTTCGCGGTACGTTAAAGTATAACACGCTCATTGCAAGTCTTGAACTTGTTGACTGTATTTGTGAATTGGCGCTGTCGAACTCGGACACCGAGATTTCTAAAATTAGTTGGACAGACTTCGTTTCAAGCCTTGATGAAGAACACTACTCCGAACTAATTACTTATCTAAAGGAACGCCGGCTTTATATTAACTCACCCATTGAAGAAGAGGAGGACGATTAAAATGTGTGCAATTTTTGGATTGATAGACTACAACCGCACGTTAAACGCGAAGCAGCGTGAGAAGCTGCTTCGAGTGCTTTCCGAGGAATGCGAGGAGCGGGGGACAGACGCTACCGGCTACGCATATAACTCTCGCTGGAAGCTCACCATTTTTAAGCGACCTTGTCCCGCGCACCGAGTTCATCTGAAACTGCGGGAGGACGCCAACGTCATAATGGGACACACCCGAATGGCTACGCAAGGCAACAAGCTCGACAACCGCAACAACCACCCGTTCCCCGGAGTAGTGGGGAATACGTGTTTCGCCCTTGCACATAA
>JBJESA010000258.1:0-5946 GCA_051882535.1 Oscillospiraceae bacterium | reverse complement strand
ATCTGCGAGATTCGCGGCGAGTTTGCTTACGACTACTGCGAGGAATGGTGATGAAGAACTTCACATTCGGATACGCGAGAGTATCCACCGAACAGCAGAACCTCGACCGTCAGCTGGATATGCTCCGCAATTATGGCGTTGACCACATCTACAACGAGAAAATGACCGGCACTAAACGCAACCGCCCCGAGCTGGAAAAGCTGTTGGAACGGCTCACCGAGGGCGACACGGTAGTGGTGGAATCGCTCTCCCGCCTCGGCAGAAGCACGAAAGACCTTATCTGGCTGATGGAAACGTTCAACGAAAAGGGCGTGAATCTCGTGTCGCTGAAAGAGTCCATCGACACCACCACCAGCACGGGGAAGCTGCTCTTTACGCTGATGTCCGCACTTGCACAGTTCGAGCGTGACGTACTCGCCGACCGCACGAGGGAGGGACTTGCAGCCGCTCGTGCCAGAGGGAGGATGGGGGGCAGACCCTGCATTGACGACACCATAATCCGAAAGGCTATCAAGCTTTACAACACTCGGCAATACAGCCTTAAAGAAATTGAAGAATTAACAGGGGTAAAGCGCAGCACGCTTTATCGCAGAATTCATCACTAACGAGAAAAGGGGGCAGTGATAGCCCCCTAAAAGCGAAAGACCTGCCGTGATGCGGGTCTTTCTTTTTTCAAATTTTCAGAGTGTTGTCTGGAATGTTAACCGTTTTCGTATCATCTAATTTTTAGACTTGACTGTGTTCCATTATCCAATTGATTGAATTTTCGTGTGATAGTATCTTGGGCGACTTAGATGTACCAATATTTAAAGTTATTTTCGTTGCCTTATCAAGATTGACAGGATTAATGAAATTTACGCCTGAGAACGTGGCATTTTCAAGATACGCGTTGTCAAAGTCTATGTTTTTAAAGACGCATTCGTTAAATATGGAATTCCATACACCAATGCTAATTAAAGCAGAATTCTCAAAAGTACATTTTGTAAAAATGCAATCAAAAAATTCTGAATTACTGAAATTTACATTATCAAAATGTACGGTAGCAAATTCTGTGTCATTTACTTCGCTTTTAATAAACGTTGTTTTGCAAAAACCGACATTACTAAATTTACACGAATGCATTTCAGTGTGATAAAAGTCATTTTCAACCAATTGAATATTTGAAAAAGAGCATTCTATAAGAACAGAATCTATCAGTAATTGCATTTGTTCGCAAGTCAACATTTCTGAAGTAGTATTATCAAGAATAAGTTGTTCTCCGTTTTCGCCTCCGGATTTAAGCCATTCCCGATGACTATTAAATTTTTGGCTAAGTTCGGTTTTCATATGTTATTCCCCCTTTCTGTGATACCAAATAACTCTATCTGAATAGCCTTTATCGCTTACTGCTTTCATAAGTGCTTCTTTGTCGGCGATGGTCAATCTACGGGTATCGATAATTACATTATGACCGTTTGCAAATTCCTTTTCAATCTTTGCGATAGCTCTATCCAATCTGAATGCACCGCTGCGAGCTGAGTTTGCACCTTTGGGGTGGGAAACAAAACTCTTGACATCCCATTTGATGCCTGTGACCGTATCAATAAATTCTGCTCCCTTGTCTTGCTGGGGATCACGAATTATCTTGTGGAGAATTCCTTGCTTTTCAAGATCTAAGCCTATTCTTCTCTCTTTTCGCCCCTGTGGAAGAAGCATATTGTTGTGTGATGGATCTCTTGCCAAATCGACATATTCTTTATATGTTCTTCCACCAGGGTATGTATTTGCGACTTTGGTTTCATTATCTTTCACCTTATCAGCCATTTCTCCATTTTCAATTGTAAGTTGTGGAGAACCGTTTGTGCCGTGGGCAAGCCCCGAATTTCTGTGGTTCATTATACCACCGCCTTTCGGGAAACGCGCCTATAACGATACAGCACAGCATTGCGGCTTTTAAGCGTGTTATCGGGAATGACAATATCGATTCCTTTTTCAATAGCATAGGCAAAAGTATCAAGTGTGGCTTCATTAGTGCTGCATACATCATATACGATAATTGCTTTGACGTTTGTCAGCTTATCAACGGTGAGTCTGATATTTGTTCTAAGCCGCTGATTTTCGACAGGATCGTCCATGTGTCCTTTGGTACTCATTGCAATTACTGAACAGTCCTCATACCCGTTAAGTGCAAAATCAGCACTCTCAATAGTTGGAAATGTAATGTTAGGTATTACAACAGAACCAATTTCGAATATGAACCAAAGGGCGACAATGCGAGCTTTGAACAGGCGATAATAGTTCTCAATGTTATGAATATCACCAAGCTCAGAATAGTCAGGCATGATAATATAGCGAACTCCCTTAAAGCGTTCTTTGAAATATGCAAGCCGCTTATTCACGCCATAGTAAATCGCCCAATACAAGCCGTTTTTACCGTCAAAATCATCATCAAACTCATAAAAAGCTACCGCAGTGCGATTCGTTTTGCAATACAAACTTTTCTCGCTGTATAATGCGATATAATCGGGATAGACATTAGTGTTACATATGATAGCCGGCAAATCCATAGATCCGCAAGATATCGTTTTGTTGGTGAGCTTAAGATAATTCAGGTTCAAACGCCTTATTAAATTGCTTTTTTTCTTCAAAATTTTCCTCCTCTCCACTTTTCAATGGGATACAGAATTATTTTCGTACAATCTGCCAATTGACAAAGAAGAGAGAAGTATGATATAATAAAATTGTCGAGTTTATGATTATATCATATCTCCCTAAAGCGCATCGTCTTGTTGCTGCGAACAACTTGATGGTGCGTTTTTCTTTGCCAAAAACTAAATCATCCAATGGCAACACCCCTCTCTAGATTATTACAAGTATATTATACCACAAAATATAGTGTTTGTCAAGCGGGCTAATACTATATATTGTTTTTTTATTTTTCCCACTCGAACGAGGGCGCTTCATGTGCGAAATAACTCCAATCAAGCCACTCGTCACTATGAAGTCTACCGATAACAATCCAGTGAGGAACTCCTGCAAACGACGAAAATGCTTTTATATCGGCAAGAGTACGGTATTTTCCTGATGCAACAAGTGCTTTGTAAAGAACAGGATCAATCAAAGTGTCACGGGCAAAGTTATCAGCTTTATCTTCCATTTCAGTTTTGACTGTATCAAAGTCTACGAATCGGGTGTTCAGATCGCCATTGAGTAAATGACCGACTTCGTGAAACAGGCTGAACCAAAATTTATCAGCACCTTTTCCACGGATTGTTACACAAAGGATAACTTTTCCGCTGTCCGTCTGCTTAATGAACCCCTGTACAGGCGCTCCGCGAAAATGGTAGACAACATCAAAAGCAACTCCGCATTTTGCAAAGATAGTTTTGAGATTTTTTATCATCACATTTGGATCAAGCTCAAACATTTGCTTTTTTATTTCGACTAAACTGTTAGCGAGCAAGTCGCTGTTAAAATCAGTATCCACAGCAGCTTTATCAGTTTGTATTTCGCACATTCTC
The DNA here is from genome assembly GCA_051882535.1 of Oscillospiraceae bacterium. Lineage (GTDB taxonomy): Bacteria > Bacillota > Clostridia > Oscillospirales > Ruminococcaceae > CAG-115. Next base: position 2,446 of record JBJESA010000258.1, on the reverse strand, counting down.
TGCCATGCAAAAAGAATATACGGATCAATGTTTGTACTTGTCTTAAATTGTGCACGATAAGCGGCATTATAGGTGATTTGAGGGATTACGGTTAGACTGTTCACGCACAGGACCTTACGAAGTTGGAGAATTTTTTCTGTGTCGCCACAATGATTGTGTATTATGCCGGTCTTAACGAAATAATCGACAATATCTTTCATACCATTGAAGATGTGGATTTCTTCTTCAAAGATACAATTTTTTTCTTCCAATTCTGCCGAATAGTTGTCATAGTCAGCTTGATGTTTGGCCCAAGTGCCACTTTCATCACCAAGGGCAATATCTAGCTTGCGGGCAAATGAAGCTGAGATTTCCTTTGTACAGTTAATGACTGTAGAGATATGCTTCTCTGACATACCCGTGCGAAGTGCCAGCTCTTTTTGTTTCATCCCGCGTTTTGTTATTTCAGAAAGCAAGAGTTCGCCTGGGTGTTTTACTTTGTTTGTATTTGCCATACACGATCACTATCCTTTCCGAAATTAAGTTACCTATTTGGTAAGTCGTTTTTAACTTAGTAATTATTTCTTTATCTAATTATAACTCAAATGGAAATTTTCGTCAAGCTGGTTAAAATAATTTCTGCGTATCGCACAATAATACAGGCACGTTTACTGCTTATTTTGTGCAACATTGACTAAAAGACCAACTGAATCCAAATCTTTTTATTGATATATGATATAATTGATTTATTATTGAAAAGGGCAGTATATAAAGTTGCACTTTTTAGATACTCCTAAACTCAGGCAATATATTAATCAATACAAATCGGTTGTTTTCGTTGTATTATTACTGATTGAAGATTGAAGGTTTGGTAGAAATGAGCATTGGAGTGGAATAGCAAGGCTAGGGAATATGGTATTTTCTGACAACATAAAGCTGCTTTTTGGCGAATATATATCGTAATTCTCCTAAATTGAATTCATACTTCTGTCGATATCTTACTTGGATTATTCATCATCGATATCTTGCTTGGCTTATTCAACAATGGATAGCCTTTGCGATTGCTCACAAACGTTCGTTTTTGGGCAATTTTTTAAGATAAAGAATTTCCCCTTGTTTTTGGTATGATTTTATAACGTTTTCCTCTCAAAACTTCTCCCAAAATCAATTTCTCATAAAGCACCGTTTATGGAACGTTGATTTGTGTTAAAATCAATTTTTCTGAAACGGGGAATATCGGTTGCTTCCTTTTAGAGTTAATAAGTACTTTCTAATCTGTTAAAGAGATTAATAAAAACCCGTGTTTTTCGTTTTTTATTAATACTGTTTAACATTCATCAGTAGCTTTTCACCATAATGAATAGATGTAATGCAAACATAACAGTAATCAATTCGTAAAGTACTAAAAGGAGGCTAATAATGTTTGAAGGTTATAACGATATGGTTACGGTTGAGGAATTATGCTATATGCTCCGCATTGGCAGAAACAAGGCTTATGAACTATTGCGGAGCGGCAGAATAGGTGCGTTTCGTGACGGCAGATTGTGGATGATTCCCAAAGAGGCGGTTATCGAGTATATTAAGAAGAACAAGAAATAGAGAACTTGTCAATCAAAACAGCCGCAAAGTCGCCTTTTACAAATAATAGGCGACTTTGCTTTTTTGTACTTGAAAAATGTTGTTGAAAGTTATTGCATTCTGTGATATAATAAAGAGAGGATAAATACACTTGCCCGATTGTGAGGTAAAAGCATTATGAGTAGATTCCCGAGAATGTTTGCAGAAAGAACGATAGCACGAATGTATAAGAAGCTCAATCTGCCGACTGAAACAGTATCGCTTCTTCACGACTATTTTGACGCATTTGCAAATCTGTATCAGGTCTTGCCGCTAAAGGACGCATTCAGAATAATCGAGCGACAGAACAAGGGCTTGATAACGATGGATGAGTTTGTCGCATTTTCCGAGATAGCACGTCATGAGGCGCAATATTACTATATTCTTTCCAAGAACGAGTTGTATCTTGACGCACCCGAAGAAGAACCGATTGACCGCGAGCTTGTTCACGTAAGCCTTGTTGATATTGACTTTGATGATTACTACAATATGGTCGAAAACCAGCACGGCAAGCCGCTCTTTATCCCTACTAAGCAGGAGCTGCTGAACTATAAGGACGATTTCTATATTTCAGATACGCCGCAAGTTAGAGCTATGGAGAAATTCTTCCGTACAGGGCTGAAAATGAACGCCAAAAAAGCGGAGAATATGATTATCGAATGTTTATTGACAATCACATGTGCAGATAATCCGTTTAATAATATCGCTGATGAACTTGAGAGAAGGAAGATTCGTATGACCGTACAACAGCTTGATGAATTTGCTGAGCTGTTTTCCGATCTGCACAACAACACACGACTTCCCCGTAACTGAGGATTTACTCCCCAAGAGCTTGTTAATCGAGAGGGTG
>JBJESA010000257.1:0-1810 GCA_051882535.1 Oscillospiraceae bacterium | reverse complement strand
TAAACAAGGGCACGGTAATTGAGGTCGAGTTCAGATACGACACTCGCTCCGACTAATTGCTATACAAGAGAATTGAGGAATGGATATGACAATCGCTCAGTTGTTTTCGGGAATTTCGGTAGTACCCGCTGCATTGTCTGACAAGGAAGTGCTGGGGGTGACCTCCGACAGCCGAGAGTTGAAAGAGGGATTCGTGTTTGTCTGCGTCAAGGGTGCTTCTTTTGACGGACACACAGTCGCCGAAAAGATGCTCGAAAAAGGTGCGGCAGCCGTTGTTACGACACAGCGTTTAGGGCTGTCTGCGGAAATCAATGTGGAGAATTCCCGTGCGGTTTATCCTCGATTGCTGAGTGCTTTCTATGGTCGCCCCACGCGTAATTTCAAGCTGTGCGGAGTCACCGGTACCAATGGAAAGACCACGATTGTCAATCTGTGTGCTCAGCTGACGCGGCTGATGGGCAGGAAAACAGGCGTAATCGGTACTTTGGGTATCGACACAGGCAGCGGTTTGGTGTATTCGCACGACGGGCCGCCCACTACTCCCGAGCCGCAGAAACTTTATCAGTCCTTTGCACAGATGGTGGAGGAGGGTACGGAGTTCTGCTTTATGGAAGCGTCCTCGCAGGCATTGGCACAATACCGCTTTGCGGGCGAAAATTTCGCAGCGGGTGCGTTTACCAATCTCACGCGAGACCATCTCGACTACCACGGCACAATGGAGAACTACTTCGCGGCGAAACGCAGTCTTTTTGATATGTGCGGGGTGGCGGTTGTCAATATCGACGACGAGAAAGGTGCGGAAATTGCGGAGTACTGCAAATCCCGCAATATCCCGCTGAAAACCGTTTCGGTGAATGGCGAAGCGGATTACTACACGGAATTTGTAAAACTCTGCGATAATCGTTCGGAGTTTATACTGACCGACAGAGCGGGGAAGAAAAGCTATCCCGTGCGGTTTGCGATGACAGGTCTGTACAACGTGCTGAACGCCGTTGAAGCAGCGGTGATGGTGAACTCGCTTGGCTTTCCGATGGACGAGGTGCTGCTGGCTCTTGAGAAAATCAAGGGTGTAAGCGGGCGGTTAGAAACGCTGTACAGCGGCGATTTTACCGTGGTACGCGACTATGCCCATACGGAGGACGGATTGGAGAAATTGCTTTCCACACTGAAGCCTCTCACCAAGAACAGACTTATCTGCGTGTTTGGTGCGGCAGGTGAACGTGACGCGGGAAAGCGTCCCGATATGGGGCGGGCAGCCGCAAAATATTCCGACTTGCTGATTGTGACGACCGACAGTCCACGCCACGAAGACCCGCAGCAGACGATTGACGGCGTAGTTGCAGGAATTCCGGAGGGGGTACCCTACGAGGAATATGTCGACAGAACCGAGGCGGTGTTCCGTTCGTTGGATATTGCACAGAAGGGCGATATTGTAGCTCTTTGCGGCAAGGGTCACGAGGATTATCAGGCGATAGGCGATGAATACCTCCACTTTGACGAGCGTGAGCTTGTCGAGGAATTTTTCAAAAGAAAGCAAAGAGGGTAACTTATGTTTTCAACCGAAGAAATAGCGAAGATTACCGCAGGTGAATTGATAGGTGCAGATGTGCGTATCACCTCTGTATCTACCGACACACGTGCTATAGAAAAGGGTGCGTTGTTTGTTGCGGTAAAGGGCGAACGTTTTGACGGAAACGACTATATCGCGGCAGCGGCAGAGAACGGTGCGGCGGCTGCAATAAGCGACAGACCGAGCGGCTCGGTGAGTGTGGATATTCCTGTAATCTATGTCAAGGATTCCCGCACGGCA
>JBJESA010000256.1:0-7742 GCA_051882535.1 Oscillospiraceae bacterium | reverse complement strand
TCATTCCTTCGTGTGCGATACATTCTGTATGGAACTGGGCACAGGGTAATTTCTACGGAATGCCTGTCAGCGGAAATCAATCAGGTCCGTCTGTGATGAAATTCTCTCTCCCCGAGGGCATGGAACTCTGGACGGGCGGCAAGTTCGGTATTGAGGCGGGACTTGGTGCTACGATTGTAGTAACCGTTATATGTGTCGCTCTTTTATTGATTCCACAAAAAAGGAAAGCCACAATAGAATAATAGGGCTGAGGATAGCCACAGACTATGGGGGTGCCTGTTATAAAAGCACCCCTTATTGTTATTTCTACTTGTTGGAAGTTATACGCTCTCGCTCAGTTTAGGTCTGCGGAAAAACATTGATATTCCCCAGCAAGCGGCAAGTGCGATTATAATATATACCGTGCGTGCAAGAAAAGTTCCCGAGCCGCCAAAAAGCCATGCAACTACGTCAAAACCGAATATTCCTACAAGTCCCCAGTTCAAACCACCGATAACCAATAAAATCAGTGCTGTTATATCCACAAAAATTCCTCCCTTCTGTGAATTCAAGATTATTATTGGCTTGCCGTACTACAATATGAATTCTATTTTTTTGAAATTTTTTATAAAAAAGGAAAACCCACGTCAAAAGTTTTGACGTGGGTTTAAAATATACTTTACAGTGCAGGCTTTGTTTCGCGGAGAACATCACGCACATTCTGTGCAAGTGCGAAGCAGCCACTGTGTATAAATCGGTTGTAGTAGTGGGTTTTCAATCCCTGCTCAACCCACCAATCGGCGTGCTGGTCTTCAACGGGGTGATACTTCTTTGACGCAAAGCCGAACAGCCAATGCCCGCTGGGATAGGTGGGAATATGTGCTTGGTATACCAGTGCGATAGGGAAGAAGCACTTGATGCGGCTGTGTGCACGCTTCATTGCTTCGGCATACTCTTTGTAGAATGTGCTTTCGTGCTGATTTACGAGTATTCCGTCCTCGGTCAGTGCCTTGTAACAGCTACCGTAGAATTCCTTGGTGAACAGCCCCTCTCCGGGTCCGAACGGGTCGGTGGAATCCACGATAATCAAGTCGTATTCGTTCTCTACGCCGCGTACAAAACGCAGTCCGTCCTCGTAGTGAATGTGAACCCGAGGGTCGTCCAACGAGCAGGCGGTCTGCGGGAGATATTCTCTGCACAGCTCCACAACTCGTCTGTCGATTTCCACCATGTCAATGTGTTCAATGCTCTTGAAACGGCACAGTTCGCGAACCGCTCCGCCATCTCCGCCACCGATTACCAGCACGCGTTTGATGTTCGGATTTACCGACATCGGAACGTGTGTAATCATCTCGTGGTAAATGTACTCGTCCTCCTCGGTCAGCATCAGAAAGCCGTCCAGTACAAGAATTCTGCCGAACTCCTCGCTCTCCAGAATGTCAATCTTCTGAAACTCGCTTTGTTCACTTACCAGATGACGATTTATCTTGATGGAGAACTTGACGCTTTCCGTGTGATTTTCCGTAAACCAAAGTTCCATAAACACGCTTCTTTCTTCAATCTAAAGTGCTGTGTGGTTATTTCACAACCTCCAGCTGTTCCACCCTCATATCGCGGCAGCCTGTGAGGTTGCAGCCCTTTTCCTTGGCGAACTTTATATAGTCGAGAATGTCCTTGGTTATTCGCTCGCCGGGGGCGAGAATTGGGATTCCCGGGGGATAGCACATTACGAACTCTCCGCAGACTCGTCCGTCCGTTTCGTCAAGCGGGAGAGATTCCTGCTCTGCGTAGAATGCCTCCTGCGGAGGAAGCTCCACAATCGGGTTGATATATTCGTGGTCGAACAGTCCGACAGGTGAGCGTGAGTAAAGCCGCTTTATCTCGGAGAGAGCACTGAGCAACCGCTCTATCTCCAGCTTGCTGTCGCCACCCGTGATAATAGCGAGAATGTTGCCGATATCGCCAAACTCAATCTGTATACCGTACTCATCGCGGAGCAAATCGTACACCTCAATTCCCGCCAGACCCATTGCTCTGGTGTGAATGGAAAGCTTCGTTCTGTCAAACGCGAAGAAGTCCCGCCCGTTGCAAAGGTCATCGGAAAAAGCACAATAACCGCCTATCGCATTGATTTCTTTGCGGGCGTAATCCGCGATTTCCACCGTTTTCGCATAGTATTCTTTGCCGTTAAGTGCGAGGTTCTGACGAGCCAAATCCAGCGACACCATCAGCAGGTAACTTGCCGAGGTGGTTTGCGTGAGGTTGATTATCTGGCGAACATAGTCGGGATTTACGCCGTTATTCATCAGCAGCATTGCACTCTGCGTGAGCGAACCGCCTGTCTTGTGGACGGAAACAGACGCCATATCTGCACCGACAGACATTCCCGAGGGCGGGAGATTCTCACCGAAGTAGAAGTGTGTTCCGTGGGCTTCGTCACACAGCACACGAAGTCCGTGGCGGTGTGCAATCTCGGTGATTCTCTTCAAATCGGAGCATATTCCGTAGTAGGTAGGATTGTTGACGAGAACGGCTTTGGCGTCAGGATTTGCGATAATCGCACTTTCAACGTCCTCGGGAGTCATTCCCAGCGGAATACCCAGTTCGCTGTTGACTCCGGGATTGACGTACACGGGGATAGCCCCGCATACAACCAGTGCATTTATCGCACTGCGGTGTACGTTGCGGGGAAGAATGATTTTGTCGCCACGTTTGCACACGCTCATAATCATCGCTTGAACTGCACCGGTAGCACCATTCACGATAAAAAACGCGTTCTCCGCACCAAAAGCGTCCGCCGCAATCTCCTGTGCCTGCTTGATAACGGAAATCGGGTGGCAGAGGTTGTCAAGCGGCTTCATTGAGTTTACATCGTTTTTCAGACATTCTTTTCCGAGAAACTCCGTAAGTAATGTGTTTCCGCGTCCGCCTTTGTGTCCCGGGACATCAAAGGGTACTACGCGGTTGAGTTTATGCTCCTTCATAGCCTCATAAAGAGGAGCGATAGTCTGATCAAGTTTCATCAAATCTCCACCAATAAGTGCGGTCAGATACTATCCGCACCCTGAACTTAATATATATTCATACCGCTGAAGATTTCAATCATCTCGCGGCGAAGGTTGTTTGTGATTGCAAGACGCTCCTGTGGGTGAACCTCGTAGGCGTCGGTGTTAAAGAGATAGTTTTGCAGTTCAATCTCCTTGATGAGCATTTTTGTATGGAAGATATTCGACTGGTAGACATTTACGTCCATTGCGTCATACTTGGTGAGTGTTTCGGGGTCGATAAATTCCTGAATGGAGTTTATCTTGCTGTCCATAAAACACTTCTTGCCCGTAACATCGCGTGTAAATCCGCGAACGCGATAGTCTATTATAATAATGTCGGAATCAAACGAGCCGATAAGGAAGTCGAGCGTTTTCAGCGGGGAAATCTCTCCGCAGGTAGCGACGTCTATATCAACACGGAACGTGGAAATAGCCTTGTCGGGGTGATATTCGGGAAATGTATGCACAGTGATATGGCTCTTGTCAAGGTGAGCGTGAATAGTTTCACCGTTGATGGTGCTGAAATAGCCCATACCCCTGTTGCAGGAACCGTCGATATGGTCGGGGTCAACGTGTCCCTCCGCAAATAGTACGTTTACGGACGCACCCTGCGGGTCATAGTCCTGCTTTGAAATATTGAGTACGGTAGCACCGATTTTCTCGGTTACCGCACAAAGAATTCCCGTAAGACGCTCCGAGTTGTACTGCTCGTCAATGTACGCGATGTAGTCCTTCTGCTCACGCTCGCTCTTAGCGTAGCAGACATCGTAAATATTGAAGCTGAGCGTTTTTGTGAGATTGTTGTAGCCGTAAAGAACAGGCTTTTTATCCAACCCTATCATCACAACCTTTCTTAATCTCGCGGGCATTCTCCTTTGAATGTTTTCCCCGCGGACATATTCTGCGAATTAGCAAATTTGCAGTCAAAGTAATTATACCATAATGTTACATAAATTGCAACGGGTTTTGAAAATATTTTTCTGTAGAATAAAAAAGCCGAGCGTATTACTCGACTTTTTTGCGGATAAATTATTTAATCTTATCCTTGGAGAGTACCGTATACCACCTCGTAAATCCTCTCGTGACCTGCTTCGCTTGGGTGGATATCAAGTCGGTTGATGTTGGTGAATTGGGAAGCGTTATTCGCAAATGCGGCGTGGATATCCGCAATTTTTATCTTCGGGGAATGGTCGGCGATTGCGGAGATTTTGCCGTTCAGTTCGGAGAGCACGCTCTCGGCGGTTTCAGAAATTCCCGACAGCAGAATGTGCTCCGAAAACGGATTGTAGAGCGTGAGCAGAACAATTTCCGTATCGGGATTTATCTGCGAAATAAGTTCGGTGGATTTCCGGATATTGGAGATAGTGCGGTCGACATCTGCGTTCTTCATTGCGGCGGTGACTGACTTCAGGATTCGGTCGGTGAACTCGCCGAGCATTTCCGCTTTGAACTCGCCGTTGAGGAGTGCGGAAATCATCTCCGTATCCGAGAGTGCGGCTATCTTCACAGCGTCCATCATCTTCCCGAGAAAATCGTTGCCGCCGATTGAAATGATAACGCAGTCGGCTGATTTAAGCGATTTGGTGAGCGTATCGGAGGGTTGTTCCAGTGCGTGAAGAAGCTCTTGCGAAGTCATTCCGTCAACAGCGAAATTTTCGTAGCTGCTGCACTCCACTCCGAGAAGATTCCCCCAAGACAGAGGGGTGCTATAGTTGTTCCCATCGGTGTATTCGGGCAGTCCGTACCCCGAAGCGATGGAGTCGCCAAGTACGGTCACATTTCCAAAATTCGAATTTGCGGAACATTCTACCCGAGAAAAAAACATCATCGGTAAGACTGCTGCGAATAGAAGAATCTTTTGCATAATCATAAAAACACCTCATTTTTAAAAATCGTAATAGCAGTTTTTGAAGCTTTGAAAATTATCTTCCCCGAATTAGTTTGTTTGATACACCGCCTCGGAAGTCGGTTTTTTGTGTATTTTCTGTAATTTCCTAGGATTTTTCGCGTAATTTTATAAATATTGACTATTGAAAAATTTGTTGCTATATGTTATAATGATGAAAGTTAAGATAGGCGAAATTGAGGTCTGCGTTCTGCATTCCTTTTTTAAAACTTTAATCGTTTTGTGATTAGGAGGATACTATGAACAAGGAAGAATTAGCTAAGAAGGTTTGGGAAAATCTGAAATCCAGCAAGGCAAAGGCTAAGAAGTATCAGGATAATGTATTGGTTTCGTTCTCCCTTATTTCCGAAGAACCCGATGATAATATTTACGTTATCGTAAGAAACGGCGAGCTTAATGTTGAGCCGTATCGTTACGCTGACAATAACTGCGAGGTTGAGGCTACCGCTGAAACCGTAGCTAAGATGTTCGCAGGCGAGATTTCCTTTAAGAAGGCTCTCGATGAGGGATTTGTAAAGGTTCAGAGCGGCGATGTTGCAAAGCTCATGGCTCTCGAAGTGCTCGTTCCTTCCAAGAACGCTGCAAAGACCGCAAAGCCCGCTGCTAAGTCTGCAAAGCCCGCTGCTAAGGCAGCTGCAAAGGCTCCCGCGAAGACTGCTGCGAAGCCCGCTGCAAAGGCAGAGAAGAAGGAAGCTGCAAAGGCTCCCGCAAAGCCTGCTGCTCCTGCTGCTAAGCCCACTGAAAAGCCCGCAGCAAAGACTGAGGCTAAGGTTGAGAAGAAGGAAGCCGCAAAGCCCGCTGCTACCGCAGCAAAGCCTGCTGCAGCTACAAAGGCTCCCGCTGCTAAGGCTGCTCCCAAGACCAAGAAGAAGTAATTTTTCTGAACGCGTCGTTTTATACCCGCCGTATCTTCGCAAGATGGTGCTGCGGGTATTTCTGCATTACGGCTTTGGCGTATTTATAATAAGTGAATATAAGGTGATACAATGTTATATAAACTCAGAGGTGTTCTGATTGTTTGTGCGATTTTTTTGATTGTTGCAATTGGAATTATTTTGGCTCTGGTGATTGGATTTAAGCCAACGGAGACACATGCTTTCGGCAATGGCGAAAGCAGTTCGGTTTTGACAGAGAGTACATCTGAGCCAATTTCCGAAGAATCATCGACGGTATCAGAGTCCACTGTGGAAATATCAAGCAGTACGGAATCTTCCGATGAATCGAGTGTTTCCGAGCCGGAGGAGAAACCCAAGGCGGAGAATAATCCGCGTCTGAAAGAGCTGCAATACCGTCTTACTTATGGCGAGAATTGGAAGCTGAGGCTTTCCGAAAACCAGAAAGCACTCGCCGCAGATTCCCTCTTTGTGGGAGATAGTATATGCAGCGGATTTGGTGCGTATGGTCTTGTGGATTGGAGAAACGTCTATGCCGCAGGCTCGGTAGGAGCACGAAATTTCTTTACCACCGAGATGAAATATTTCGGAGAAGTAAAGACGTATGATGTCGTACTTGCGGAGAAAAATCCCAAACGCGTGTTTACGTGGATGGGAATGAATGACGTCAATATGACAAGTTCGGCAAAGTATGCGGATAACTACAAGGCGATTATCGACTACACGCTTGAACACTGTGAAGCAGAAGTATATGTGTTTGCAATGACACCCGTCAATTCCGACTTCACCCCGAATGAGCGGATTGTTGAATTCAATACCGTACTTAAGACGATGGTGGAAACGAATTATACCGAACGAGTTCACTTTATCGACTTTGCGTATGTTGTTACCGACAGCCTTGGTATGCTTTGTGAGGACTATGACGCAGGAGATGGCGTTCATCTTGCACCTGATGTGTATTATCTGGCGATGATAGAGATATGCGACCAGTTGGGGATTCCGTCTTAATATGAACATTAAGCGTCACGCTATTAGTTTGACGCTTTGTTTTTTTGTATCAAAGAATATGGGACTTTATCGCCTGTCTTGGGAATTGACATTATTGAAGAAATGTGATATACTGTAAATAAGTATAATACCAAGTGGTTTGGTATTTGATGTGGTAATGGAGCGTCATTTGATTAGTATATTGAAATCGACCGATTGTAAAATCTTCTTTCGCTTCGCGTGCTTCTGGATAGTGTTTGCGGTGTGCTTCATTGTGATGTTTGTGATGTTTTTCGCAGCGGTTATCGGAGTGACATTCGGGGTGATTATGGCGATATTCGGGACGGCAGTGCTGCTGTTCCGTGCCGATTTTATCATAAGCGGAATTGCCCCCGAGATTATGCTGTTCGGGGGATTGACGGCGGTTTTTTTGTCGCTGTTTTTCGGTATGGCGGCGGTGAAAATCGGGTTTTGGGTGTCGCGGTATTTTCTCTCAACCAGACATCACTGTGACAAGATGCTGGAACGTGAATTATCGGCGGAGGATGAATTCAACGACACAGAAAATCCCGAATCGGAGCCTGAGGACAATCCCGCCGAGCAGGTTGAAGGCACTACCCTTGATGAGGAATAGAAGATGGAGAAAGCGGTAAATCGGCTGTTGATTTTTTCGATTCTGGCGGCATTGGCATTCGGTGCATTGACCTATAAGTTCAGAAACGCAGACCATGACAGCCTTTTTGAAGAAGCATATGCATTCGACTTATGCGAATATATTGATGTGGACGTCAGCCGTATGTCTGTAATGCTCATTCCATACGATGAGCCGACTATTTCGGTGGCTTACAAGAACGACAAACCGCTGGAATTCGAGGGGGGGGACAACAGACTTTCCATCACAGAGAGCAATGGTTTTGTGGTATCGCTGTT
>JBJESA010000255.1:0-7750 GCA_051882535.1 Oscillospiraceae bacterium | reverse complement strand
ACGAAAAGGACAGCCTTGAAATCTACGTTGAAGATGATCACGTAATTCTCAAGAAGTACTCTCCTTCTTGCTCGTTCTGCTCCAATGCAAGCGGCATCACGGTGTTCAAGGGTAAGAACATCTGCCAGAACTGCCTGGAGGAAATCAAGAAGATATCTTCCACCTGATTTCTTTACATAAAAATATTACCGAGGTGTTCAGTTTAGAACACCTCGGCTTTTTTATTTCTTATTTCGGAAATTGGGGTTGTCGTCCGGCTCACGCATAATCAGGTCGTACAGACGCTGCGTCTTGCGGGTTTTGGAATGACGACCTCCCTTGGGCGTTTCGGATGCGGATAGCTCAGTGGATACCCGCGGTGTATCCTCCTCATACGGCTCTGCATGGTCATTAGAAGCCATGCTTGATTCGGTATCGGCTGCCGGCATGGTGCTGTTTCTGAACAATCCCCTGTCTTCCGTCCAGAAACCGCTGGGAACCTCGTCACTTCTAAGCGGTCGCTGCTGGGTGGTTTGCTCGGGATAATCGGGAGCGAATCGCTGCGTTTTCCCGTTTCTCTCATAACGCGGCTCATTACTGTAACGCGGTTCGTCACGATAGGGAGTATCGCCGGTATAATCGTCCTCATAGTCATACTGAGGACGCGGATGAGGTTTATTAGCAGAACCATCTGACTGTTCAAGAACATCGAAAATGTTTCCTATATCCTTGAACGGCTCGAGTATTTCGCTGTCTATCTGCGGGGCTGTATCATGCACAGGCTGTCCATAATCATCGCGAACAGGCTGCTCGTAATCATCGGCGGTACGGCTCTGATATTCCGGTTCTTCCGGTGCGGGCTGTTGGATATCAACGGGGTTAATAGTCGACACTGCCTGTCCCGACATCTTGCCGTAAGCACTTATTGCTGCCGCATTCTTCTTAATAACGCGGGGCTTGGGCGGCTCAGGCTGAACTTCGGGCTGCTGTACAGGCTGACTGTATTCCTCGGGCTGCTCATAGTCTTCGCGGCGGTCTGGTTTCCCCGTCTGCTGCTCGAACTGCGTTCCAAAGTTCGGAGCACGGAACGTTTCCTCCGAATATTCACCCGAACGCATGATTCGCTGTGTCGGTTTGGGTTCTACGGGCTTTTTATTACCACCTACCGCAGAAGATTGTAGGTCGTTCTCACCATAGCCGTAAAAAGGCTGTTTATGCTCACGGTTCGGCTCCTCATATTCCGCACGCGGCTGCTCTCTATGAGTTGTCTGCGGGTAATCCTCGACAAATCCTCCCTGCTCCACTTCAACAAGCGGTTTAAAGGTGTTTCGCTCCTCACGCATACGGCGTTCTGCTTCAAGTCGTTCCTCAAGACGCTTAAAATTCTCATAGGGGTCACGTTCTTCTTTCTTTGCGGAACGCTGCTTCACCTCGGGCTGTGTCGAAATCGGCGGCTCCGGTCTTTGAGACTGGGCAGTCTGCTGTCGGTTTGTCTGATACTGCACCTCAAACGGCTGAAATCCTGATGGGTCGGCGGCAGAAACACTCTCCCCACCCAGCGGCTCGCCATTTCGGATAATATGCGAAATCTGCGGACGCTCGTTCTTCTGACGCTCTACGCTCGGCGATGTGAAGAACCCCTCACGGGACGGCTTTGCAATCTGCTCTGCGGGTTCTTCTCCCTCAGCCGATGAATCGTACTGTTTTATATCGCTGCGGCTTATTCTTTCGGGAATAAACGGCTTCACCACACGCTCTCTGTGAACTTCAGGCTCTTTCTTTGCCACTTCCAGAATAGGATTGCTCTTTGAAATATCCACCTCACGCGAATAATCCAGAAAACTTTCCAGCTCGGAGGGCAAAATTTCACCGTTATCCACCTTCTGCTTCATTGCCTCAAGATATGTATACCAAGAATTATACTCTGCTGCACTCATCGTCTTGTCCACGCGAGAGTACATCTCATCGGTAACAATCCGACAGCGTTCAAGCAGTGCCTCCGTCATCTTCGGACGCGGGTGTTCCTCCTCGTAAATCTCAAGACAGGTCTTGCCGCTCGGAAGATTACGACGCTGGCAATAGTCCTCGTTAAACTCCTTGGACTTTGCAAAGTAGCGGCCGCAGCGTTTGCACTTGGAAAGCCACATTCCGCTCTCAATAATGACGTCGATTTCGAGGTCAACCGCAGCCTTTAATCCGCACGGCATATAAATTCTGTCGGAGAGATTTTCCATCTTTCCGGCGGGAATCTTGTATGTGGACAAATCGGACGGCAGTCCCGACTTCATACGCGAAAACGCGTCCATTGCAATCTCGTCCGAACTCTCGGTATAATCATCAATGTCGGAATAGTCGTCGCTGTAATCAAACCCCGCAAGCGTATGCCGGATTATTTCCTTGGAAATATTCGGGAACAGGAAAGGCGAACCGGGTGTTCTGCAAATCGAGTAGTACTTGGTAACTCCCAAATCCTCCAGACGACAGCCCATCTCTCTTGCGGTAACGCTGAACATCAAGTCAAAATAGCTGCGACGCTCCTCCGCCTCGCGGGAGGACTGCATACCATTCGCAAACACAAATGCCACCTTGCTCTTGGCATAGTCCTGAACGCGGATAATATTCAGCCACTCATTTACAGCACGCTTGTAGCGGAAATCGCACAGCCTCTGAAAAATAATCTTTTCAAACGGTGTTTTGCAGCGGATAAATCTGTTCCAAAGTGCATTATTCCCGATATTGTCGCGTCTGCAAACATAATCTATCCAACAGTCGTAGACCACCTTATCGTAGGCGGTTCTCGTACTGTACTGTAAGAAACAGTGTGCCGACTGGATATCTTTCCTGATTTCGGATATCTTGTCGAAATCGGGCGTACCCGTTTTCAATGCCTCATTGCAGACCTCGATTGCCTCCCCGGCGTAGAACGAGAAGTCAAATTCACAGAAATCCAACAATGTGGAAGGATAACGCAGCGTGAAAATTTCATTGGAGTTCTTTCCAACGAGCTTCAGCGTGTTTTCCATTAGCCATTCTCCTTTTCGTTACTCTGTCGAAGAAGCGGGTGTTACCTCAGATGAGCTTCCCGTACTCTTAACGGAAATCAAGCCTTGGGAGGTGTAACTTTTCGAGCTGGTGCTGCTCTGCTCTCTCTTGCTTGCTTCTGCTTCACGTTTTTCAACTTCAATCGGGTTTTCGCGGACAAAGTTTTCAACAATCAAAACCTCGGTTTTCTTACCGTCAATTGTACGGAAATCCCAGTCAACCAAATCCTCGGGAACATCTTCGTAGGTC
Source organism: Oscillospiraceae bacterium (assembly GCA_051882535.1). Taxonomy (GTDB): domain Bacteria; phylum Bacillota; class Clostridia; order Oscillospirales; family Ruminococcaceae; genus CAG-115. The sequence goes on along the minus strand of JBJESA010000255.1, from coordinate 4,480 downwards.
GAAGTGTGGATATGCTTGCAGCCCAGAACCAGTTTACAGGTACCAAGCGGAATTTTCTGGTCTTTCGCGGTAGTTTCGAGATAGTAGGACTGCGTTTTGCGGTCGCCTACCGTGTTGAAATAACGCACAATACGGTACTCTCCCGACTCGGAAACTTTCTCGTATGAAGTGTCACGCTTCGACAAATCGACATCATACAATGCAATATGCCCCAGGAAGAATGACGCTCCGATATATCCCACAATACCGATAACATACATCAGCAAGTACATAGTACCCAGCACTGTTTTAAGCGTTTCATTGGAGTTGTTTACAAAGAACAGCACCACCATTACCACAACCGGCGGGATAATCATATACCAGTTGCCCAGTGCACAAATAACCGTTACGAACACGACCGGCGGCAACAGATATGAATTGATTCTGGTAAGAAGCTCGTGACGCGACAATATCATCAATCCCAGAGCGGAAATATTCACGAATAGATAAAGCACGAACAAAGGAGTAGGATTTTCCAACTCAAAGTAATAAGCCGCATTCAGAACAGCCACCCATATCATAAATGCCGTATATCCCAGACAAAGGAGCGACACCCCTCGTCTGAACCACACGTTCTTAAAAAAAGCCAACAGCTTGTCCATCAATCTGTCCTCTCTTGCAAAAACTAAAATAGAAATAAGAATATAAGCCTGCAAATGCCTATATATTTATATTGTATACCAATTCAGCAAAAATTTCAAGCCCTTTTACCCCAATCGCAAAATTTATTTGAGCAAAACCTACAAAAAAAGAAAATCCAAGGGAAATCCTCGGATTTTCTGAATTCAACAGGATTAAACATCTCTGCTCTGGTTAAACTTTCTGAGCAGTGCATCCATATCGTTGGCATCTGTCGAAAAACCGATATTCCCAGAGATGCCATCAGGTGCAGGAGTAGGATTTACCGTTACTGCGGAAGGGGCAGGCTCAGCTGCATTTTCCGAAGACTCTGCGGTTTTTTCAGCAACCGTAGGAACCTTAGGAGCTACAGAAGGAGCTTTAGGAGTTCTGTCGTTCTCATCCACAAAATCCGTAGCAACCACAATAAGCGAAATCTCATCATCAGCAAGTTCATTATCGAACACGATACCACACTTGAATCTCGCATCGGAGTTGAACTTCTCGGAAATCTCCGCCATAAGTGTATCGTACTCCTCAAGCGGGAAGGAATCGGGCACGCTGATGTTCAGCAAGCCCCTTCTTGCACCGTTGATAGAAGTTTCGAGCAGCGGGCTGTTAAGTACCTCGTCAAGAGCGTCATCAATCTTATTGTCGCCCTTACCGTTGCCGATTGCCATGTGAGCCATGCCGGAATCACGCAAAGCCATGCACACGTCTGCAAAGTCAACGTTTACATAGCCATCGCCCTGCAGCAGCTTAATAACGCCAAGCACCGCTCTGCACAGTACGTTATCAACCTCGCCAAACGCATTTCTCAAAGTGATTTTGATATTCTTGAGAGCTCTTAAACGCTCGTTGGGGATTACAATGAGTGCGTCAACGTACTTTCTCATCTCAGAAATACCCGCAAGTGCCTGTGTCATCTTGCTGGTACCCTCGTGAGCAAAAGGCTTCGTAACAACGCCTACGGTAAGGATTCCCTTTTCCTTAGCAAGTCTGGCAACAACAGGAGCTGCACCTGTACCGGTACCGCCGCCCATGCCGGCTGTTACAAACAGCATGGAAACATCGTCGAGCTGAGCTGCTATATCGTCGCTGTTCTCCTCAGCAGAATCTCTTCCGACAGAAGGCTCGTTGCCTGCACCTCTACCCTTGGTAGTCTTTCTGCCAATCTGAATGCACTTAATCTTGCTTCTGTCCTTCTGACGAAGGGCAGCTACATCGGTATTTGCAATGCAGTAGTGAACGTCCTCTACGCCGCTCTTCACCATATGAGCAACTGCGTTTCCGCCGCCGCCGCCAACGCCAAATACCATTATTTTAGTTGACATCTGATAATCATCAGGTGCTTCAAAATCGTCATCATTATAATCAGGCTCAAAAGGTGCCATTTTTCAAATCCTCCTCTTTTGTACTTCTGCCCAAAATGCACTTAGTCACACTACTATATATTATAACAGATTACAAAAGAAATTTCAACTGTTTTTTTACAATAAATTTAATCCCATCAGAAAGAGTTTTTAGGCATAACCGCTAAAAAATACTCTCAGGAAGTGCTGTTTTCGGGTTTATTCGACATTTCGCCGGGATTTGATGTTTCCGGCTCCGAAGTATTTGGCTGTTCTTCGGGCTGGTTGGTGTGAACAGCTATTTTTTCGGGATTTGTGAGCAGTACGGTCACATTTTCATGGGGGGCTATCTTTTCCTCGATAAGCACGTTCGCCGCCAACATCTTTGTTTCGATATCGGTAATGTCGCCCAATTCCAGCTTGATTCTGCCGTCAACCACCATATTGATAGCATAGCGGTCGGTCATATCAATGCTGTCGATATTGGTTACGCCCGCCTTGTCTGCCGCATTCAGAATCTGTTCAGGGATAGTCTGCTTTCCCTCCACCTTTGAGGAAAGACGGCTTCCGGTTTCCAGTGACGCTGCTTCATATCCCGTAACCACGACAAGCCCTTGCGACGAGCCTTTTTCAAGGATTTTTCCGCCTCGTGAGATAACCGCCTTTACGCCAAGCTGCTCAATGCAGTACCATTTCTCCGCTTCCGTCACTGTGATAATAATCTTTGTGGGGAACGAGGTTTCGACCTTCGCAGATTCCACATAAGCAAGCTCGGACACTATCTTCTCCGCTGCCTTGTCCTTGTCCACATGAAGCAGATTATCACCCTTGCGTATTCTCGACACCTCTATTATCTGGTCGGGAAGATACCGCTGAACTCCGTTCACTTCAATCTGCTTGCAGTTGAACAGAACGGTGTTAGCCAGAATTATCATCACCACCACCAGCACTATTGCAAGAAGCAGATAGTACAGAATATAGCTTCCGCCTTTGAACTTCGTACGAGTGGGTGCCACGTGCTTCGTATTCATCGCCTTTGCAGCCGCCGCACTTGCTTTCTTGCTGACTACAGTCCCGGAAATCTGCGTCTGTTGAGGTGCGGGTTTTCTCTGCGGTGCAGTACTCGGCTTTTGTGGATTCTGCTTAGGCTGCTGAGGCTTCTTGTTTGCGGTTTTCTTGGAAAACAGTCCCATCTTCGGCTTCATCGGCTTCCGGGTATTGCCCGAATTCGCCGGTCTTTGCGTGCCGGTTGCTCCCCGCTGTGTTTGCGGACGGGGATTATTCCGCTGCGTATTCTCGCCCGAACGAAGCTGCGGATTGTTCTGAGGACGATTTGGTGATGTGTTTGACATCGGTCTGCCACTTGGAGTCTGGGGACGCTGTCCCGCTCTGTTCCCCGCCTGCGGGGGATTGGCTCTCTGCGGTCTTCCGTTTTGGCTGTTTGGTTTATTCATTCACATCACCGTCCTTTTTTAATCCTATACTCGTTTGATATCTGCTCCTACAGAGCGTAACGACGTTTCAAGGGCTTCGTAGCCTCTGTCGATATAATTCAATCCCGTAATTTCGCTGGTGCCCTCCGCTGCGAGAGCCGCAGTCACGAGTGCCGCTCCTCCCCTGAGTTCCGCCGCACACACCTTAGCACCGGAAAGTTTCTTCACGCCTTGGACAACGCACACCCTGCTCTCCGTCTTGATATGTGCCCCCAGCCGTACCAGTTCGGGAACGTGTCGGAAACGATTCTCGAAAATTGTTTCCACAAACACCGAAGTCCCCTCCGCAGTCGTACACAGTGCCATAAACGGTGCCTGAATATCCGTCGGGAAACCGGGATACGGCATCGTCCGGATAGTAGGCGGAGCAGCAAGCCGCTTTTTACACGATATATAGAGCTTTCCGCCGCCATAACTGTACAGTCTTGCCCCCATTGCTTCGAGCAAGTTCGTAAGCGGGACCAGATGCGAAGGTTCGCAATGCGTGAGAATAAGTTCTCCGCCGGTAATCGCCGCAGCACAAAGGTATGTCCCCGCGACAATTCTATCCGAAATAACGCTGTGTTCGCACGGCTCAAGTCGAGGAACTCCCTCGATTTGGATAACGCACTCCCCCGCACCGCTGATTTTCGCTCCGCACTTGTTTAAGTACTCAGCAAGGTCATAAATTTCCGGTTCCCTTGCCGCATTGTGAATCTCGGTGTAGCCCTTTGCGGTAGCCGCCGCGAGAAGAATATTCTCGGTAGCTCCCACCGACGGGAATGACAGCGTGATTTTAGCACCGTGAAGCCCATTTACAGTCGTGCAGTCAAGATAGCCGTGTTCCTCCGTGATGGTAGCCCCCATCTGCTCCAGAGCGGACAAGTGAAGGTCGATAGGTCTTGCCCCCAACTCACACCCACCGGGGAACGAGAGTTTGCAATGCCCCGTTCGCCCTATAACCGCACCAAGGAACACAATAGACGAACGCATTTCCCG
>JBJESA010000254.1:0-7781 GCA_051882535.1 Oscillospiraceae bacterium | reverse complement strand
ATGATGACCGTATGTGAAGATGGGTATTATGACCTTATTTTTATGGATATCCAGATGCCGCAGATGAATGGTTACGACGCAACGAGAGCTATTCGTGCGATGAATCGCAGCTACTGCAAGCAGATACCCATTATTGCTATGACAGCAAACGCATTTGCAGAGGACGTTCAGGCTGCAAAAACTGTGGGAATGAACGAGCATATTGCAAAGCCGCTTGATATGAAAGCTCTTGCAAAAACGCTTGACAGATGGCTCAGATAACGAAAAACAGCTTGAAATACGGACGACTCATTTTTCGCATATCACCTAAAGACGAAAATTATCAAAGGGGATAGATTATGTATATAGACTATATGTTGTTTACAGTGATTGCTCTTGCGACAGGGGTTATCATCTTACTTCGTATATTGAGTTCCAATATGAAATATCAGGAAAAGGGCTTCCTGCAGCTGATAATTCTTGCAGTTTGCCACAATATCATTGATGTTTTCTGGGGACTTACCTATTTTGATAAGCTGGGAATGGGGCCTGTTGGATTGCAGCTTTCCACTTCCTTGTATTTTTGTTCAAATGCGATTCTTTCATTTACGTGGTTCTCCTTCCTGTACAGATTACTTAACAGGGAGAAGCCTAAAAAGTGGGTTTTGACGCTGTCGGCGATACCGATGACGGCAGTTTTTCTTATGGTTATCGCCAATATATGGACAGGCTTGCTCTTTACAATCGGCGATACGGTTGATTCTTATGCAAGAGGAAAATGGTACGTCATTGAACGAATAGGAACAACGGGATACCTTATCATTATTTTTGTCTGGGCTGTTATAAAATTCTTTCAGGCAAAAGAGAAAAGCGAGCGGAAAAAATGTGCTATCATAACGTTATTCGCTATTGTACCGATGGCGTTTGATTTTCTGCAGGTATTCTTCGTTGCGGTGCCGTGTACTTCCGTAGCATTTCAGATTGCAATCATAATCGTATATGCGTTTATTTCTGTTGAACGAAGTGAAAATGTTCTGCTCAGTGTTTCTGAAAGACAGAAAAGCAATATGAAAACGGCACTTGCCCGTACCGCTATGTCATGGTATGAGTTTAATGCGGACAGAGATTGTATTTACGACAGCAAGATATATCTTGATAACGAACACAATGCTGAACAGCCGGAGCATATCGAAAAAAAGTATTCGGAGTATTTCAACTTTCTTTTAAGCAGAGTTTTTCCCGAATTTGCCGACAAATACAAGGAAACATTTTCGCTCGATAATCTGAAAAAGCGTTTTGAGCAGGGCGAAACAGAAGTGTCGCTGCGATACTGGATAAAGACAAGAACCGGCGAAGATATATACATTCTGCAGAATATCATTATGACGCGGGACGAAGTGACGAAAGATATTATCGGATTTGCATATACCAAAGATATCACAGCCGAGGAAAGGCAGAAGCGGGAAATCGAAGAACAGATTGAGAAAAACAAGGAGATAAACGAAGAACTTAGCAGCAGAATTGCTCAAATTCAGTCTATGAGCAAGGTTTATTTTGCGTCCTTTTATGTCAATGTTGCAAAAGATACCTTTGAAGAAATCAGTAACATTCAATCTGTGCGAGATATTATCGGCACTTCGGGCAAAGCACAGGCGGCACTCTATGTGATATGCGATAAATTGATTAGTGCGGAAACGGCGGATAATTTCCGCGAGTTTGTCAATCTTTCAACTATCAACGAGCGTTTGCGGGAAACAGATGTAATCACCTGTGAATATATCGGTGCAGCTTCGGGTTGGTGCCAGCTATATATGATTGCAGGCGACAGAGATTCGGACAGAAAAATTAAAACGCTTTTTGTGGCATCACGCACAATTCACGATGAAAAGCTCAGAGAAGAGCAGCAGAATAAAAAAATTGAAGAGGCGAGAATTGCAGCCGAAAAGGCTAACAGTGCAAAGACAACCTTCCTCTTTAATATGTCCCACGATATCCGCACTCCGATGAATGCTATTATCGGATTCAGGGATCTTCTTGAAAAACATCAGGAGGAGCCTGAGAAAAGAGCGGATTACCTCCAAAAGATTGAGGATGCAAGCTCCGTTCTGCTTTCAATAATCAATAACGTCCTTGAGATGGCAAGAATCGAAAAAGGCACACTGGAGCTTGATGAAAGCGTATGGAGTGCCGAGCAGTTCAATGATACGCTTTATTCTGTTTTCCATGAGATGATGGCTCAGAAAAAAATAGAATTCACAAGACAGGTGGTTGTTAAAAATCACTATGTGTACTGCGACCCGATTAAGCTGAGAGAGGTATTTCTGAATATTCTTTCCAACGCATACAAGTATACCAATCCCGGCGGCAAGGTGAATATGCATCTGGTAGAAATACCGTCTGAGCGGGAAGGCTATGCGTTGTATAAGACTACAATCACAGATACGGGTATCGGAATCAGCAAGGAGTTTCTGCCGCATATCTATGAGGAATTTACAAGAGAGCATAATACCACCGACAATAAAATCGAGGGTACAGGTCTTGGTATGCCCATCGTGAAGCGTCTTGTGGAAGTTATGGACGGTACAATAGAAATAGAGAGCGAAAAGAATGTCGGCACAATGGTAATCGTCACGCTGCCTCACAGGATTGCAGATAAATCTGCCCTTACCTTACATCCAGAGGTTGAACTTGATCCGAATCTGTTTCAAGACAAGCGTATACTTCTTGCGGAGGATAATGACCTCAATGCAGAGATAGCAATCGAAATCCTCAAGGAGGCAGGTTTTGTAATTGAACGAGCTGCAGACGGACAAATATGTGTGGATATGCTGAAAAATGCTCCTGCGGGTTATTTTGACATTGTGCTTATGGACATTCAGATGCCAAACATGAATGGATATGACGCTGCACGCACTATTCGGGCATTTCAGGATACCCAAAAGGCAGGAATCCCGATTCTTGCTATGACAGCCAATGCCTTTGAAGAAGACAAGAAAAATGCATACAAGGCGGGTATGAACGGTCATGTTGCCAAGCCTATCAATGTCAGTGAACTGATGAGAGAGCTTACAAGTGTTCTTGGATAATAACCGGTCTGTTTCCGGACTAATCTGATAATCTGAGCAAATGTAAGTTTTTGTATTGACAAATTGTGCTTGTAAGTGTATAATTGTAATAGTATGTCAAATTGTGACCGGATTCAGATACTAAAAAAATAAGGAGAAATCGAATGAGAATGAAGAAATTTTTCTGTATGCTGCTAGTCAGTATAATGGCGACAGCAATGCTGGCAGGCTGTGCAGGTCAGAATGTCGAAAAAGGCGGCAATGATGGACGAGTATCCATCAGTATGTATATGTGGGACAGGTCTATGTTCAAGGAGCTATCACCGTGGCTGGAGCAGAAGTTCCCCGACATTGATTTTACTTTTGTACAGAGTTACAACACGATGGAATACTACAAGGATTTGTTGGCAAGAGGCGAGACTATGCCTGATATTATCACCTGCCGCAGATTCTCTCTGAATGACGCGGCTCCTCTTGCAAACGAGCTTATGGATTTGAGCAAGACCGAAGTTGCAGGCACTTTCTACAACAGCTACCTTGAGGTCAACCGTGAAGAAAGCGGTGCGATACGCTGGCTGCCTATGTGTGCCGAGGTTGACTGCATTGTTGCAAATAAGGATTTGTTTGACGAGTACAATATTCCTCTCCCGACGAATTATTCCGAGTTTGTGGCAGCAATCGACTTCTTTGAGGAAAAGGGCATAAAGGGCTTCCAGTCCGACTGGTATTACGACTATACCTGTCTGGAAACTATGCAGGGCTGTGCTATTCCTGAGCTTATGAGCCTTGAGGGAACCAAATGGCGTATGGCGTATGAAAGTGAAACTGCAGATAAGCAGGTAGGTCTGGACGATGTCGTATGGCCCAAGGTATTTGAAAAGTACGAGCAATTCTTGAAAGATGTTCGCTTCCAGCCCGGCGACGAGGAGCTTCAGTTCAGCAAGACAATGGAGCCTTTCTTTGCCGGAAAGACCGCTATGATTCGCAACACCGCAAATATTTGTGATAGTATCAAGTCTGAAAGAGGTATGAACTGCGTAATTCTCCCGTATTTCGGTGAAACCTCCGAAGATAACTGGGTGCTTACATATCCCATGTGCCAGCTTGCCGTTTCCAAAAATGTTGAAGGGAACGAAGCAAAGAAAAAAGCAGTAAACGAGGTTCTGCTGGCGATATTCAGCGAGGAGGGGCAGAAACACGTTGCTGCCGGTACTTCCGTGCTGTCCTATAACAAGGAAGTCAAGATTACTCCGACAAATGCACTTGATTATGTGCAGGAATGCATTAACAGCAACCACCTGTATATGCGTCTTGCCTCTACCGAGGTGTTCGGTATTTCTCAGGACGTCGCACACAAGATGATGACAGGGGAGTATGACGCTAAGGCTGCTTACGAGGCATTTAACGCCCAGATTATCGACTATAAGAATCCCGAGGCAGAAGAAGTGCTGTTTACTCAGAACACGGCATACTCAAATGACTTTGGCGTTCACGGAAGCCAGGCGGCTTCGTCCTTGATGAACACTCTGCGTTATGTAAATGACGACCAAATAGCTATTGGATATGCCAGCGTGGCAAGTTCTCCGATTTTTGTCGGCGATTACACCATGCAGCAGGTAAAGTGGATAATGACCTTCAGAAATGCTTTTTACCGCGGTGAGTATACAGGTGCAGAAATTCGCCGTATAATGGATTGGCTTGTGAATGTTAAGGAAGACGGTTCAAACCCGATTCATCACCGTAACCAGATGCCCGTTACCAGCGGTATGGAATACACCGTTACCGAAACGGAGCGAGGAAAGTTCGCTCTTGGCGAGATAACCGTAAACGGAGAGCCGCTTGACGACAATACTGTGTACACGGTTCTGCTTGTCGGGGCTGATACATACCTTGAGCACCCGACCTTCTGCAACTGCCCGATGCCCGAGGATTTGAAGACAAAGCGTGCAGACTATATCGTGAATGACTTCACAAGTCAGGAATACATCCGCGAGGCACTTACGCAAACACAGCAGTTCCTCGAGCCTACTGATTATGTAACCATTGTCAAGGGGTATTAAGACGCAAGATTTTCAAGAAAGGAGGGCGGTTTTATGAAAAAAAGGCTCGTTGTCTTGCTGCTTACAGTGGTTGTTGCTGCAGGAGTAGTTCTGGCAGGGTTTGCCTATTCGGGATTTGTTTCCGAAACGATATACGAAGAGAGTACCGCCCACCTTGTCGAAATTTTTCATCAGGCTAATCAGGCACTTTATAATATGGTGTCCGTCAACTGGAGCCGTATGCGAATGTGGGTGCCGTACATTGAAACTGCGGAAGACGAACAGGAGATTGTTGAGTATGTAAATCAAGCAAGGGAAGAAAGCAATTTCACCGATTTCTTTTTTATCTCCCGCAACGGCAACTATATCACTCTGGAGGGACAGAAAGGCTATTTAGACTTGCGGAATAAGCTGGAGGATTTGATTTTGGAGCAGAAACCCATAGTCGTAAACTCCGTTGTTCCCGATAAGCCGGAGATAATGGTGTTTGCAACTCCTGCAGCATCAGGCAGTTTCCATGGCTTTGATTATGAAGCTATAGCTATTACCTATAACAATTCAGACTTGGTAGAAGCCTTGAAAATTTCTGCATTTGGCGGAAAAGCGGGAACCTTTGCGGTATTGCCCGATGGTCGTGTTGTCGTTGATAACGGCAGCGAGGAGCTCAGAAATATACACAATTTCTTTGCACTGCTGGAAAATTCCAAAAACATTACCGATGATATCATTGACGACTTGCATAAGGATTTTCTTGAGGGAAAATCCGGTCATATGGTATTTGACGTAAACGGGATAAACTATTATCTTATCTACGAACCGGCAAATTTTCAGGACTGGATAGTCCTTGGAGTAGTACCCGCAGACGTGGTAAACGCAAGTATGAACAGGCTTCAGTCCATAACAGCGGCTGTCGTATCGTTAATCTTTATTGCACTTGCTGTGTGCCTGCTTCTTTTTGTAATTCAGCAGAACAGGCAAAAACTTCAGTTGAAGGACAATGAGCTGCTTGCACGAGATGAGTTGTTTTCGAAGCTCTCGGCTAACGTTGACGATGTGTTTCTTATGCTTGATACGGAAGATTTACGGGTGGATTATGTCAGCCCGAATATTGAAAAATTGTTGGGTATTTCAGAAGAACAGGTGAAAAACGACGTTTATGCACTGGAAGTGCTTCTGAAAAAGGACGATTCCGCACATATTCTGGACAAGCTTTCGGACATTCTTCCCGGCTATCAGATGGAGTGGGACAGAGAATATATCCACAGAACAAGAAAAGAGGTACGCTGGTTCCATGTGGTTGCATTCTGCAGTGATATTCAGGGTGCAAAAAAGTACATACTCGATATGTCCGACCGCACAGGTGACAAAAAGATTAATCAAGAGCTTGAAAACGCAGTTCATATTGCTCAGAATGCAAGCCTTGCAAAAACCACATTTTTGAACAATATGTCCCACGATATTCGTACTCCTATGAATGCAATCATGGGTTTTACCGGTATCGCTCTGAAACAGGATACAAATCCCGAAGTAAGAAACTGCCTCGAAAAAATCAGCAAAAGCTCCGAGCATTTGCTTACCCTCATCAATGATGTTCTGGACATAAGCCGAATCGAGAGCGGAAAAATCAAATTCAATCCTACTCCCGCAGATATTACGGAGGTTACGGATATGGTAATGAGCATTGTTCACGGCTTTCTTACCAACCGTAACATCACATTCGACACTAATATCGCAGAAATTAAAACACCATACGTTCTTGCCGATTCGGTGAGAATAAGAGAAGTGCTTGTAAATATCCTCGGTAATGCTGTAAAGTTTACCGATGACGGCGGTACGATTACATTTGAAACCAATTATCGTGAAGGTGTGGATTCCAACCACATTGTAGTTAGTTATCGTATAGCGGATACAGGCGTGGGAATGAGCGAGGAGTTTGTTGATCATATTTTTGACGAGTTCTCTCAGGAGGAGAACGACGCCAGAACCCACTATAAGGGCACAGGCCTTGGAATGGCTATTTCCAAGCGGTATGTCGATTTAATGGGCGGCACTATTTCTGTGGAGAGCAAAAAGGGCGTTGGTTCGACCTTTACCGTGGAATTGCCGCTGGAGCTTACCGATGAAAGCAAGGTTCAGAAAAAGGAGCTGCCCGCAAGCGGCGTGGATTTGAATGGTGTAAAAATTCTGCTTGCAGAGGACAACGACCTGAATGCCGAAATAGCGACGGTTCAGCTTGAGGAACAAGGAATACAAGTGACCAGAGCCGCAGACGGCGACGAGGTAGTGAAAATCTTCATGGAAAACCCGCCTGAAACCTTTGATTTGATTTTTATGGATATTATGATGCCGAAAAAGAACGGTTATGAGGCAACAGAAGCTATCCGAGGAATACACGGTCGCCCTGACGCCCGAATGATACCGATTATTGCTATGACTGCCAATGCTTTCGTAGAGGACGTTCAGGATTCTCTTGATGCAGGAATGAATGGTCATCTGGCAAAGCCCATTTCTATGGAAGAAGTTATAGCCACTATCACAAGGAATCTTAATCGGTAATTGTTGAATAACATAAAAACGTTGTCCGTGATTTGGAACGCCCTCTGTCTGCTTGACAGGGGGCATTTCAAACAATACGGTGATTGTATTTTCGGCTTGATGAGGTAATTATGAATAAAGAGTATAATATGAATACCTATTC
>JBJESA010000253.1:0-7791 GCA_051882535.1 Oscillospiraceae bacterium | reverse complement strand
GCAGGGATACAAACCGATGCAGTATGATACTTCAGTGCCTGTTGGCAAAGGGCGGCAATTTCCCCTGTAGTCGCAGTAGGCTTCAACAATGTATGGTCGATATGCGAAAGAATCTCATTTATTTCCATTTTCTTGCTCCCGAATTCGTTTTCTAAGCAGAGAGTGAGTCGGCACTTCGATATCTGACGAAATTGTAAGTTTGCTCATCGCGTGACGAGCAATTTCAATCTGTTCGCCATTCTCATTGTACATAAGCGTAGGAGCAAATTTTATCGGCTCACGCTTCGGTGCCAAAATCTCCAACTCATCATTAAGCGTGAAGTAATTACGCTGAGTGAGGTACATTGTGCCATTCTCGCACTTGTCGATCGTTGCTACAAAATCATAATCACGCATATAACCGCTGTCAGCGAAATATTGTCCGCCGCTTGTAACTACATTTGGGTCTTGCGTAACTCCTACATTGTTAGGGTGACCGTAGAAAAATCCCGTGCAATATGGTCTATGGCTGATTTTGTTGACTTCTTCGAGAACCCACTTGGGCGGCTCCTGTCCATTCATCGCACAGTCAAGAGCAGTTCGATACGCATTCGTGGTCAATGCAGAGTAGTATGCGGATTTTGCTCTGCCCTCGATTTTCAGACTATAGACACCTGCGTCCAGCAAGTCATCGATATGGTCTATCATACACATATCACGTGCATTCAAGATGAATGTGCCCTTATCATCGTCCTCGAAAACCTTATAATATTCACCCGGACGCTTTTCTTCCATGAGGTAATATCCCCAGCGGCATGGCTGAGCACATTCTCCACGATTGGCATTTCGTCCGACAAGATACTCCGAGATAAGACAACGTCCCGAAAAACTAACGCACATCGCACCGTGAACAAATGCTTCAATCTCCATATCCTCGGGAATATTCTTTCGGATTTTCTTGATATTTTCGAGATTTACTTCTCGTGCAAGCACTACTCGGCTGACGCCCATTTTGTAAAGTTCATTTGCAGTTCGGTAGTTTACAACGCCTGTTTGAGTTGACGCATGAATCGCCAGCTTTGGAGCGTACTCCTTAACCATCGCAATAACGCCGATATCAGCCGCAATAACCGCATCAACGCCTGCGTTCTGTGCGTGGGAAATAAACTCTGGGAAACGCTCCATTTCGTCATTCAGCGGAACAGTGTTGCAGGTAATGTAGACCTTTACACCTCTTTCGTGTGCTGTCTGCACGGCTGTACACAATCCCTCTTCGTCGAAATTCTTCGCTCCTGCCCTCATTCCGAAGGTTTTTCCCGCCAAATATACTGCATCAGCACCGAAATCCAGTGCCGATTGCAGACATTCCATATCCCCTGCCGGGGATAATAATTCTGCCTTTTTCAAACAATCACTCTCCGATGTTATCTCTTAAAGCCGCATCAATAATATTCTGCTCATGCTGTGCAAGAGTCTTGGCATAGTAGAATACCCCGTCCTTACTTGCAAGGAAGTAGAAATAATCCGTATTTGCCGGATAGAGTGCCGCCTTTATAGCATCCAAACCAGGATTGCAGATTGCACCCGCAGGCAGTCCCTCACACTTGTAGGTATCGTAAGCATCAATAATCTCGTTCATCTTATCAATATTGGAAGACGTAATTTTGGGATTAATGCAGCGTTCGATATAGGTATAGGTTGTATCTGACTGGAGCTGAGGGAATTTCTCCGGGGAATTCATACGATTGTGAAATACCGAGGAAATCTTGGACATATTATCCTCATTCGTTCCCTCACGCTGGATAAGCGATGCCAGTATAATTGTTTCATCAAGCGTCATACCAAGTTCATTCATACGCTCTGTCAATTCATCGGTCATCTTTACCTCAAAGTTCTTGTACATCGTGGTTGCTGCAACTTTTGCGTGCTTGGAAGTATCAAGATTAGGATTCTTTTTCAAGTCGTCAATAACATAGAATTCGTAGGTATCAGGGAACAGATAACCCTCAAGTGCATTAAAGCGTTTGGTATTTGTTGGAATACCCTCCTCAAAATCATACAATCCTAATTTAGACGAATAATACTTCTCAAAATCTTCCGCTCGGCATACATAATTTTCCTCAAGCAATTTTCCGATGTCTGCAGCAGTTGAACCCTCCGGAATAAGCACTTTAACAGTCTCGGTATATCTCTTTTCCGTAGTTAGTGCAGCAAGTAAATTTCCGTAGCTCATATTGGAATTTACTGTATGAGGGCCAACCAAAATGGGATCGGCATCTTCTTTACCCAACTGGTAATTTACATAAGTCCTAAAGAACTTAGCATTCAAAATCATACCATTTGAATGGAGCATATCAATGACGTCTTCAGTCGTCATCGATTCTGAAATTACGATATCGTACTCATAGTACCTCTTTGCCATCCCGGTGACATCACGCAGCCCCTCAATGACTTTTGCAGCCAATAACGAGCCTGCAAAAATAGCACAAACAGAAATAACTGCTCCCAGAAAAACTTGTCCCATGGTTCTGGTGTGATTGGTTTGTTTCTTTTTACGCTTGCGTTTCTTTACCGGATTGGTGTAGCGAACAGGAACAACCGATTCTTCCTCATCAATTACAGAGTCCATACGAAGCGTCTTGGACAAATCATCAGCTGAATTCATATCAATGAACTCATCTTTCGGTGTTATGCCGCTATTCTCTCCGGACAACTTAGGAATCTGTACACTATCCATCTCCTGTGTTTTTCCGTTATCGTCAAGTTCATATCCATTGGGCTGGCTGTTGCCTGATTTATTCATATCGTTCACAAATTCACCCCTGTTCTTATCTGTCAAAAATTGTTAAATCAGCCTTTTTATCGTGAGGCTCGGAGGGCACTTCCTGCTTAAATGAGCTATAACACAAAATAACGCTTTTCCCCGAAAAATCACTCAAAAATCTGTCGTAATATCCTCGTCCATAGCCAAGTCTTAATCCTGTACCATCAGCACAAAGTGCGGGTACAATACACAATGTCTTTTCATCGGGATAAGCGGGACATTCGGTTATAGGCTCGTCAATATTAAATCTTCCAGGCGAAAGTTCGTCCGTACTGTTGATGTAGAAGAATGACAGCTCCGTATCACCGCTTACCGGCAAAGCCACTCTAATATCATTTTCGAGGCAATAGTCTATCAATCGTCTTGTATCTACTTCAATTTCGGTAGAAGCATAAGTAAAAACAGAACTTACTCCATCAAGGAGCAGCTTTATCTGTTCAAAAATATTAAAGTCAGCCCTATCCTTTTCGGCTTTATTCATCTCACGTCGTTTTGCGATAAGCTGTTTTCGTAGTGTTTTTTTTACTTCTCGCACCGGATTGCCGCCTTTATCGCATCAGACTCTTCCTTGCCTTTCAGAACCCGTACTAGCTCCAGACCAAACTGCACAGCAACACCGGCACCGGCAGCCGTTGTAAAAATTCCATCTGTAACTACTTTCTTGTCGGAGAGTTTCGCCCCCACAAGATACTTTTCAAACCCCGGGAAGCAAATAGCTTCCTTACCATCAAGAAGTCCCTTTTTGCCGAGAATAGACGGAGCAGCACAAATCGCACCAATCGGGATATTTTTGCTGACGCAATAATCGATTGCAGACTGAACAACGGGATTTGCTTCAATATTAAGTGTACCGGGCATACCTCCGGGCAGAACAATCATTTCCAGACGCTCATCAAGTTCCACTTGCATATCGGTTATGTCGCAGAGTACAGGTACACCGTGGGAACTTCTTACGCCGTCATTTTTGATTCCAACAGTCACCACGTCGCATCCGGCTCTACGCAGCATATCAATGGGAGCGATAGCCTCGGTTTCCTCAAATCCATCTGCCATAAACACGTATATCATTTTTCGTCCCCCTTATTATCAAAGGTTATTTCAAACTTATTTTCCATAAAAACAGGATTATACGAAAGCTTTGCCTTTCTCAAACCCTCAGAGCCGGTATCATCTTCGCGATTTATATACTCATACTGACCATTAAGCGACTTTACGAACTCGCGGTTAATCGCCGCATACGCCCCCTGGAATTCGCGGAGTGCTTTCTCCACATGAATAACAAAGCAATTCTCAGCAGAACGCTCTCCGAAAGTGAACGCCTGAACCTTTCCATCAACCCTGAGTACACCACCCGTATATTTCAACTCATCAAAGTGCTTTAAAGAACACTCTACAACACACAATTCTTCAATCTTGCTCTGAGTTTCCTTGCTTATTTCGCACTTGTCCACATTTTCAGAACGCCAACGATTATTCATTTCAATGCACTCGGCAAGATTTTCACGATTCAACGGCTCAAAACTCCAATTATTCTCATAGAACCGATTGAGATGATTACGCTTTGAGTGAAACTTCTTACCCTTTAAATTTTCGAGTTCCTCAGCAAGATAGATATAGTCACAAAAATCACGCTCCAGCCTCAGATATACATTGGGAATAGCAGAAAAGACCTTATGAGTGATGTCTTCATTTGCATAAACCCTCAACGGCAACCCATTTTCGGCTGTATACTCGGAAAGAAGCTCTACAACATATTTAATTTCATCATTATCCTCAGAACCACCCGCCGGATATATGAAACGAGTATTCTCACCCACACCCTGCTTTACAAAATAGAATTGCTCGTAAAAGCAGACCTCAACGTTATAAGCATTACGCCATACAAAATTGTTTCCGAAAGAGTACTCGCTCCCACGAAAATCAGACCTTCTCAGACATTCCTCCGCACGTTCCTTATCCGAAATCTCAATCCTTCGAAAGTTCAAACAACTCATTATACATCAACAACCTTAAACAATCACAAATTTCCAGATATACATCCTGAATAGAACGTAAATTACCATTTTCTGTACAGCTGATTACGTTCCAGCCACCCATACGAGCGGCATACATCGCACTTTCCCTGCACTGCTTGAGAAATTCAACATTTCTCTCGTGTATATCCTTTTTTGACTCGTCACCCGAATAACGCTCTGTCAGCAGTTTCTGGGAATCCTCAATCGGCATATCCAAAAACAAAACGGAATCGGGTACGGGTAATCCGAGTTTATTATATTCATAATCATAGAGCCAATTCAAAAAATCCTCGCGTTCATCTTTCGGCACCTTTGTCAGCTGATAGATAGCATTGGAAGTTGTGTAACGACCTGCAACAACTGTGCCGCCCGACTCCAAATAATCCTTCCAATCGCTGATATAGCTTACATAACGGTCAACAGCATAAAAAGAGGCAGCAGCATATGCACCGTTTCTTCCCTCGCAAGGAATATCTCCGTTTAAATAGCACTCAACAAGCTGACCGGTTATTGTATCATAATTCGGAAAGCTCACAGCACGACAGTTAATACCGTGTTCTTGTAAGTAACCAACCGCTAAATCGAGTTGGGTCGACTTTCCGCAACCGTCAAGTCCGTCTAATACAATCAATTTTCCTCTCTTCATATTGACTCCTATACAATGTAAAATCAAAATATACTCATACCTATATATTGTACCACATAATTTCACTTTAGTCAAGATTATTTCCAACAAAAAAGCCTCCGACTAAACAAAATCGGAGAACTCTCACATATTTGGAAATAAATTACACTTCTTTGATTCTTTAATAAAACCAATTCCGGCGTAAAACGAAACCAGTTCATCAGTACATATTATTTTCACAGAACTTTCAGAAAATTCTGCACATACTGCCTTAATCAGTTTTGAAGCACTGCCCTGACCTTGATTTGAGGGCAGTGTAGCAACTTGAGATAGAAGAACTTCGTTATTTTGGTGATACTGAACAACGAGAACCGAACTCCCGAGCCTATAAATTTCGCTTACTTGATGACGAATTTTATGTGACATATCCAAATACCAAGATTCAAACAATCTGTCGGATAAGCCAAAAGCCTGACGTATTACCTCAAACGCCTCTTGAAACGGTGGATTTTTTTCTACCTCCGCGGGCACAGCATCTCCGCAAAAGTGCATTATGTTTACAAATTGCATTTTACAGTCAATGAGTTTACCAAGACTAACTCCAGTTAGTTCAGAACAAAAGATTTCTCTTGCACCACAAAACGCGAAAAAATCCGCCAGTTCGTCAAAGTCGCAGTTTTCTTCGTCAGACACATACAACACCGCGTCTCCGTTCTGTACGTAGATAATCGCGTCCTCTGACGAAAAAAAACGGCAGAAGTCGTATTTTGCAGAATACGCCCTCCAAAGTGCACGAATTTTTTGTGCTTCAACACCATTTTGGGGAAGATTCAATGTTTCCCCATCAAGAATCCGTCTGATCATAGCATTGCCACAACAGCCAACATCTTCTCGGAAAGAGCCCTCACAGCGTCATAATCGCTCATCTTGAACACACATGACGGCGAGTGAAGATATCGGCAAGGAACGGAAATGGCACAAGTACGCACTCCTCCGCTTCCAACATGGATAGCTCCCGAATCATTGCCGCCGGCAACAAGCGTTTTAGTCTGAACAGGAATTGAGTACTTTTTCGCCGTTTCAAATGCCAATGAATACAACTCGCGGTCGTAGACTGTCCCTCTGTCCATATAAGATACAACAGCACCATTACCTAGCTCGCACACTTTCTTTGCACCCGAAACTCCGGCGATGTCGCAAGCTGTGGTAGTTTCCAACACTATTGCAATATCAGGGTTTACAGTTTCTACAGCTGCCTTCGCTCCTCTTGTACCGACTTCCTCTTGCACTGTAAACACATACCAAGCATCATATTCGGGTTCGCCGTTTATCATATCCATCAGGGCTAGGCAGCCTGCACGGTCGTCAAGAGCCTTTCCCTTGACATAGCCATCGCCAAAACCGAAGAAATCCGCATCAAAATACGCATAACTTCCCCGAGGAGCGAGTTTTTCCGCTTCCTCAGCAGACGCCGCTCCAATGTCAATATAGAGGTTGTCTATATCCGGAAAACTTTTTCTCTCACTTGCTAACTGCTGGTGAATAGCCTTTGTTCCGACAACTCCACGAGCACCGCTCTCAAGTACAACTGCACGTCCAATGACTACCTCCGGATTTATTCCGCCCACAGCCCCAAAGTGCAAAAAGCCGTCATTATCCACGTCTGTAATCATAAACCCCACTTCGTCCATATGTGCGGCATACATGACTTTATTCTTAGGAGTATTTCTCCCTTTTTTGAATACGATAAGATTTCCGAGATTGTCAACCATCATCTCATCATAATGAATATTATTCATTATAAATTCACGAACTTTTGCCTCATCACCTGACGAGCCGTTCAATTCACAAATTTCACGCAATCTTTCAAGCATTTGCCGCACCTCCGCAAACATACGCACATATAAGGCTTGAAACAGCCTTGATATCCTTGATATCTACACATTCAATCGAAGTGTGCATATAGCGAATGGGGAACGAAAGTGTACAACACTTCACACCTTTGCCCGAAACACCGATAGCGTCTGCATCGGTACCTGTAGATGTCGGCATAACCTCACAAGTAAATGGGATTTTTTTACTTTCCGCAAGATTTCTGAGGGAATTGGACATACCTTTATCAAGAGAAGCGGAAAATCCGATCATTACGCCGCTGCCAATCTGAGCTGTTTCATGAGGGGAACTATCCGGAGTTCTTCCAAAGGAAACGTCAACAACAAGTGCCTCATCAGGCTGTATTCTGGCAACCGCTTGCTTGGCACCACGCTCTCCTGTTTCCTCTTGAGCCGAGAAACAAATCGCCAGATTATAAGGAAGTTCCTTACCTTTCAGCATATCTAAAGCCAAAA